>JBHEKO010000734.1:0-12489 GCA_041859475.1 Candidatus Hydrogenedentales bacterium | reverse complement strand
AATTCTCGAGAACCACGTTGTCAACGACGAGTCTGTCATTCAGCCACACCGTGACGTTTTCGCCAATCATCTTGATGCGAAACGTGTTCCATTGCCCCACGGGATTGTCGGCTTTCAGCAAAGGATTGCTCGCGCCCTTCTGATTGTTGTAAAGGCCGCCGGAACCTACCGGATTCTTGTCGGGATCCCAAATCTGCACTTGGGGGCTGCCGCGAAGGTAGATGCCGCTGTCTCCACCCGCTTCGATCTTCCAACTGACCAGCATGTCGAAGTCGGCGTAGTCGCGCCCCGTGCACAGTGCCTCGCCGCCACCATCGAAATTGATGACGCCGTCCACGACCGACCAATGCGCGCGCATGCTATCGTCCGCCTTCGTCTGGGCCGCAGCCAGTTCTTCCGGCGTCATCGCGGCGCGTTTCTCAGGGTCGGCGACGAGACCCTTCCACCCTGTCAGGTCCGTGCCGTTGAACAAGGCTACATAGCCCTTGGGCGCTTTGCCCGCGGCGATTTCTCCCATCAACTCGGCCACCTTGGGCTCGATAGCCTCGGCCCACAACCGATGCCCCTGCTCGTTCGGATGCTCGAAGTCGGGCAACAGCGAACTCGGAAGCGAACCGTCGGGCTGAAGGTAGATCCCATTCACGTCCAGATAGAACACGTTGGCCCCGTCCGCCGTCTTCGATGCAATCTCATTCGCCTTGGCCAGTATGTCGCGTTCCGCGTCGGGCTTCTCGTGCCGCGGGAAAATGGCCAACAGCAATATCTTCGTGTTGGGGAGTTTCTCGCGAAGTTTCTGCACGACCGCCGTAACGCCTTCGCCGATTTCTTCGCCCGTGTTCGTGCTCCCGTTGTTCTGGCCAATCATGACGATGGCAAGCTTCGGCGCGATCCCGTCGACGTTGCCGTGCTCGAGGCGCCATAGGACGTGCTCCGTGCGGTCGCCGCTAATGCCGAGATTGACCGCGTTGCGGTCGCCATAGTATTCGTCCCAAACCGGCTTGCCCTGCCGTTCCCAGTTCTGGACAATCGAATCGCCGATGAAGATCAGGTCCACGTTGCCTTGCTTCACCCGCAGGTTCATGGCGTCGTTTCGTTGCAGCCATTTCTCGCTGGTTCCCGCAATGGGCGTTATAGCCGAGTTGGCCGCATTCGCGGGGAGCGCGCCGACAAGGGTGGCCGTCATCAGAACGCACGCAAAGACACGAACAAACCGGAATGCTCGACGCATGTCCATATACTTCTTCTTTCCTTACCCGCTGCTATGGCGGATTCTTCGGCCAGTGAAGCGCCACGCTACTCGCGGGCGCAACGCGCTTACGATAGCACCGTGCCGGCGTGGAATCGAGCGGAGGAGAGTCAAATTCAAGCCGTACCGATCAATGCGGCTCCGCAATGTTGCCGAACTCCGGGGTCCGTCGTAGAATTGAGCCGCGAATGCTCGCCGGCGAACGGAGAGATTTGCCGGGAAGTACTCGTGAACGTGGCGCATGTGCCGAGATCCAGTCAAGCGGGAGGATCCGAGATGAGCGTGTACCTGTTGGCGGCGGTCCCCATGATGGTCTCTCTCGCCGCGGGCGATGAGCGCAGCGACGTCGGCAATCTCTTTCCGCTTGTGGATTCCTATGCGGAGGGTTCCCCGTTCTCGTTATCCTATCTCTCGCAGCCGTGGCCCGACGTGGAGGCCTGGCGCGCACAGGGCCGGGCGAAGATGCTCGAATTGCTGGGCTATAACCCCGATTCCGTACCGCCCGCCGCCGAAGTGCTCGAAACGGTCCATAAGAAAGCCTACACCCGGCTTCGTGTCCGGTATTCGGTAACGAAGGACCGGACCACCGAAGCGTTTCTGCTCATTCCCGATGGACTCACGGGTCCCGCCCCCGCCGTTGTCGCAATTCACGATCACGGCGGCTTCTACTACTTCGGCAAAGAGAAAATCACCGAAACGGAAGACGCACCCGCCATTCTGAAAGAGCATATCGAGAAAGCCTACGGAGGCCGTGCCTTCGCCGACGAACTCGCCCGTCGAGGGTTCGTAGTGCTGGTTCCCGATGGCTTCTACTTCGGTTCGCAACGCCTCGATCCCGATCAAATGCCCGAACGGATTACTGCCGGGTTGAAGGATCTTCCGAAGGGAAGCGACGCGTACATCAAGGCGTTCAACGAAATGGCGAATCAACACGAGACGATGGTCGCCAAGACAATCTTCGATTCCGGCACCACCTGGCCGGGCATCCTGTTTCAGGGCGACCGCGCGAGCGTGGATTACTTGCTCACGCGGCCCGAGGTCGATCCGAAACGGATCGGATGCATTGGCTTGTCCATCGGCGGATTCCGCAGCGCGCACCTGCTTGGCCTCGACCCGCGAATCGCGTGCGGCGTCGTGGCCGGTTGGATGACCACCTACAGCTCGCTGCTCTTCGATCATCTCCAATGGCATACGTGGATGATCTACGTGCCCCGGCAGCATGCCTTTCTCGATCTGCCCGACGTGGCGTCGCTCAATGCGCCGAGACCGCTCATGGTCATCAACTGCAACAAGGACATCTTGTTCACGCTGGACGGAATGCGCGACGCCGAGCGCAAGCTCGCGGATGTTTACCAGAAGATGGGCGCGCCGGAACACTTCCTGTGCAAGTACTACGACGAACCCCATTCCCTCAAGGTCCCTGCGCAAGACGATGCCATCGCGTGGTTGGAACGTTGGCTACGGTGAGTGATCGCAACCGACGTTTTTGCCGCGCCAGGTTTCGCCGAAGCAGGTAGGGACGTTTCACCGAAATAGGTAGGGACGTTTCGCCGAAACGTCCGCGGGACACCGCAGTCTACGCCAAACACGAAGAGGCGCTTTCGGCGAAACCGCCCTACCCTCACATCTGAATTGGTTTCGCGGAAACAGGTAGGGACGTTTCGCCGAAACGTCCACCGTTCTACGCGCCCGCCGCAACGCTGAACGCCAACAGAATCTGCCCCAGGAAATACATGGGCAATCCCCACAACCGGTTGAGATAACCGGGAGACACAAAACGCTCCTTCGCCACGGACAGATCCGAGAGGTAGAAGGCGAGCGCTCCGCACGGAATCAGCAGGGTGCCTCCCGCGCGCCATGCTCCCACCGCGAGCACCAGCATGGACGTTATGACAACCATATAGGCATAGACGGGAATCCGCATTTCGGGAGTCAAGTGAGGCCTGAGCCAGCGCGCAATAAACCAGACCGGAAGCAAGATGATCGCCAAGGCCATGGCCGCACCAAACGGGTGAATGCCATGCCCAAAGAACGCCACGATATACGCCACGTGCGCCAGCAGAAACGCAACAAGCCCCACGAGAAATGGCCGCTTATCCTTGAAGATGAGCAGCAAGTCGCCCCACCACGACAGAAACAGTCCCGCAAATACGGCCTTACCATAGAAGGATTCCATGGCCCCGCCCACCCACGCCGCCGCCATAAACGCCGTCGACGCAATCATCTTGCAGACACCCGACAACACGGGCTTGCCTGCGCGATCGAAATAAAGCGTCCCCGCCGTGGCGACTGCAAGGATAACTGCGGCAACAACCATGAGAATATCCTCCCCCCATTGACTCATTCATCACAGCAGGATAGTAGACGGTTAAGCGGCCCGGAACAAGCCGCCGCGCGACAAGGAGACCGTCCTGGGTCCATCCCCGAACGGGGCAGTGGCCCGTGCACCATGAGCCCGTTATGTTCTCGCGCCTCCCTGTGATACACTAGCGACGTTGATTTGGCCCCACGCACTGTTTGGCGCTATCTCGCCCGTTGTGCCGGGAGGGTCTATGTTGTGAAGGGACCGGACGGAATGATCCTGACCAAGTACATCACGAAGCCGTGTATTGTGCCTGTCTTACAAGCAACGACGAAGGCGGACGCCCTCAAGGAATTGACGCATCTGCTTTTCGAGAAACGGAAGTTCGAAGGAGCGGGCATTGCGCTGGAGCAAATCCTGGCGCGCGAGGTGACCGAGAGCACCGGCATCGGCAGAGGCATCGCGGTGCCGCATGCCCGCATCACCGGTATGAAACAATTGTCGTGCGCCGTGGGCCGAATCCCGCAAGGGCTCGACTTCAAGGCGGTCGACCGCAAGCCGACCCATCTGATTTTTCTTATCTGCTATCCGCCCGCGGAGCAGACCACGTATCTGAATTTCGTGGCCACGGTCGCGAAATTGTTGAGCGACGCTAACCACCTCAAGGCAATGCTCGACGCGGAGACCGCGGACGAAATGTTCGACCGCTTGGAGGCGACGTCGCAGACCTTCACGGAGACGCATGAAGAGCGCCTTCGGAAGGTGAAGGCGGATCCGGCTATCGCGAAGACGGCCGATGGCAACGCCGACTTGATTCTGCTGGCGCGCCTGCAACTGTGCCACGAGATGATGCAGAACGCACGAACGGGGAAGGCGCAGATCCAGAAGCGTATCGAGACGATTCGCGCGCTGGTCGATCCGCGCATTTTGAACCATTTCGATAAGCTGATGAAGAGCCGCAAGCCGGCCCTCGTTCCCGTGGAAGGCGATACGTGTCAAGGCTGTTTCATGAAACTGCCGTCGAAATTTGTGCAGCAGGTGCGGCAAGATCCGAATCACATTCACACGTGCATGAACTGCAGCAGGTTTATCTACGTCGTGTAAGTCCGTGATTCTCCGGTGCGGCAGTGCAGCGTCCTGGATGCGCGAGTCCGTAGGCATGGCGGCAATTGAAGGTGGAGAGCTTGTTCCATGTCCGAAAGTTCTAAGTTCGACGAAATTGCCCGGCGCGTACCCTTGTTCAATGGATTGACCCCGGAGGACGTCGGCAAGATTTTCTCCAAGGGCATGACGATGACTGTCGAAAAGGACAACGTCATTTTCTACCAAGGCACGACAGGCAACCAGATGTACGTGGTTCTCGGCGGCCGGGTGGACCTGTTCGACCGGAAGAAACACATCGCGAGCTTGCGCACGGGTGACCTCTTCGGCGAGATGGCCGTCATCAATGGCGAACCCCGAAGTGCGACCGCGGTCGCGGGTGAGACCACGCGCCTCTTTGTGCTGAGCGAAACGGTATTCCAGCGCTTGATGGAAAAGCGCGTCGCCATCCGTATGCTTCTCAACGTAATCGGGACGATGAGCCGCCGTCTTCGAGAGATGAATGCCAAGCTCACCGAAGCAAAGTCCCATGAGACGGAAGGCGCCGCCGGGCAGTCATGAACGCTTCGGATTTCGGCGCGCCTCCAGGGGGACGCTAACGTGCCCACCCCATTGACGAGAAGAGAGCTGTTCGTGCGGGGTGCGGCCCTCGCCGCGGCTGGCGCTGTCGTTGCGCCGGCGCAGACGGGGTCTCCCGCCGTTCCTGTCGACACCAATAAACTCGATGCCGTTGTCGCGGATTGCCTCGCGCGTTCCGGCGTCCCCGGTCTTTCGCTGGCGATCATCCGCGGCGGTCGCATCGACTGCATTCGGGGGTACGGCCTTGCCGATAAGCGCACGGGCCGCCCCGTCACACCGGCGACGATCTTTCAGGCGGCCTCGCTCACCAAGCCCATGACCGCCTATTACGCAATGCGCCTCGTCGAACGGGGCGCAATCGCGCTGGACACGCCGGTGGCGAAATACCCGGTTGGACTCAGAGTCTCGAACGACGAATTGGCCAATGAGATTACGGTCCGCACCATTCTTGCCCACACGAGCGGCCTTCCCAATTGGGAGAATGGCCGCTGGCCCATGCGTATGAAGTCGCGTCCAGGCGAGCGCTTCGGTTACTCAAGCGAGGCGTACAACTATCTGCAACGTGTCGTTGAAGGCGTGACCGCGCAACCTTTGGCCGAAGCCCTGCAACGCGAAGTCGCGGAACCGCTGGGGCTTCGCGAAAGCGGGTTTGTCTGGCGCGACGAATACAACGCGACGGCCGCGGTTGGATACGACTGGGACGGCACGCCCGTGCGCGCCGTAAGCCGCCCTACGGAGGCTTCCGGGGCCGGTTCGTTGCACACGACCCCGCGTGATTTCGCGGCGTTCATGCTCGCGCTCATGGCGGGTCAACAGGGAAACACCGAAAGCCCCAACTACTGCTCGTTGCGCATGATGCTCGGCCCGCAGGCGCAGCTTTCCCCAAGCCTTGCCTGGGGATTGGGCTGGGGCCTCCACCTCTTCGACGACGGCGACCGCTTCTGGCACTTCGGCGACAGCCGCGGGTACATGAGCTATGCCATGGGGTCGCGCGCGAAGGGATCGGGCTTGGTCGTGTTCACGAACGGACGCCATGGTCTGCGTGTGGCCCACAAGGTCGCCGCATGCATCAGCGACAATCAGGACCCCATCTTCAAATGGATCTACGATGTGTTCTATGAAGGCAAGCTGAAGCAATGGCCGGACCCCACTCAAAAAGCGCCTCCATCCAAGTCCGTCGCGCCGCGCCGGAAATCACGCAATACTAGCCGAAAGAGGTAATCACGCAGGTGTTTTCCCGACGGGCCCTCGCAGTCTTCTTCGTGTCCATGGCATCGATATCGTTCGAGGTCATGCTCACGCGCTATTTCGCCGTCGCGAGTTGGTCGGAGTACGGGTATTGGGTCATCTCGATCGCCATGGTCGGCTTCGCGTTCAGCGGAGTCGTGCTGTCGCTCTTCCGAAGCGCGATCACCCGTCACGCCTCCACGCTGTTCATCGTGCTTCCTCTGCTGATTATGATTACCGCCGCGGCGGGCTACTACTTCATCACGATTAACACCTTCAACCCGCTGGAACTTCAGAACCAGCAGTTGTGGCGCACCCAGCTCTGGAACATCGGCAAGTTCTATATTGCCTTGTTTCCATACTTCTTCTTGACGGGCACATTCCTGGGCCTCAGCTTCGTCACCTATCGCGAGGAAATCACCACACTCTATGGCGCGGATTTGATCGGTGCGGGCCTCGGCGCGGCCGTGGTCCTTGGCCTCATGTTCTTCATTCACCCGTTCTACCTGGTGTGCGTGATTCCCTGCGTCCTCTTTCCCGCAGTTGTTCTGTATGCATGGCCCTCGCGCCATCGGGCATTGCTCTGCATCGTTGGATTGGCGGTCCTGGCGGGATGCGTCACCCTCGGCATCGCGTTCAACCGTGCCCGCATCTTCGAGTTCAAGTCGATCTATGCCGTGCTGCACGTCCACGGCAATCGCATCGTCGAAGAAACCCGCACGCCCAGGGGATACTATCTGGTCCTCGACAATTTCACCGAGCGCCGCGACTTGGCCGTATCCAACAACTTCGGCATGATGAACCTCGAATCCCCGCCTCCCGCCCTGGGTATCTACAAAGACGGCAATCGCCTGACGTCGTTGCTCTCCGAAGTGCCCGACGAGTTGTCCTATGTCGACGGCGCGCTCAGCACGTTTCCGTACACGCTTCGCAAAGGCGGGCGCGTTCTGGCGGTAGGCAGCAGCGGCGGCGCGCGCGTCTTGGAACTGGCCCGCCTGGGGGCGAAGCAGGCCGTCGTGCTCGAATCCGAACCGCTAATCTATCGGCTGGCGTCCACGCGGCTCGCGGAACGAGTTCCCGCATCGTTCGCGTTCCTGAACGAGTCGCCTCAGTCCTATCTGGCGCTCGACGAACAGCCCTTCGACCTCATCGACATTTCCGAAGATTACTTCGACTGCGGCTATGCCAACAAGTACACGTTCACGGTGGAATCGATCCGGAAGTTCTACGGCAGCCTCACCCTGAGCGGCATCGTCTCGATTCCCGTCTCGATACGCGAGTTCCCCGTGTACGCGGTGAAGCTCGTAGAGACCGCGCGCGAGGCGTTGGCCGGGCTGGGAATCGAGTCTCCGGAGACGCATCTCGCGGTATATCGCAACGAGTGGAACGTCCGTGTGCTTGTCGGAAAGGCCCCGTTCTCCCAGCCGGACGTGGCCGCGCTCCAGGAATTCTGCTCCAATCTCTCGTTCGACTGCTCGTATTTCCCAGGCATTGACCCCGAAACCATCGATGTCTGGAACGATCTGCCGCGAATCTCTTTCGAAAACGAAACTGTCGAAGTCGGCGGCGACCGCGCGACCGACGCCTTGCGCGACGACCTCGTGGTGTTGTTGTCCAAAGACCGCGAGTCGTTCTTAAACGCGAGTTTCTTCAGTCTGCGGCCCGTGACTCTCGACCGCCCCTTCCTGCCGTATATCTTCCGGCCTTCGCACCTCAATCAACTTATCGCGAAGCTCGATTTGATTCCGCACGAAGAAATCGGATTTCTGGTCAACATCGCCGTGCTGGCGCAAGCGGCTGCCTTCGCACTGCTCGTGTTGCTGGTGCCGATGGCGCGCATGCGCACCGTGGGCGGTTCCGCCCTCAACGTATTCAAGGGGATTGTCTACTTCGCGGCGTTAGGCCTCGGCTTCCTCGCCATCGAGATTACGCTCATCGAGAAGTTTACGTTCTTGCTGAACGACTCCGTCTCCGCGTTTGCCGTCGTGCTCTCGGGCATGCTCGTCTTTTCGGGCGCGGGCAGCTACTTCGCGTCGCGCTTCGAAGCTACCCCCCGGCGCGGCCTCACGCTGGTCGCGTTGGTTATCGTGGCCTCGCTGGCTCTCTACCTCGCGTTCCTAGACTGGATTATTCTCGCCTTGTTGGACGCGCCGCCCGCCGCGAAAATCGCAGCCATACTGGCCCTGATCGCGCCGATTTCCATGGCCTTGGGCATGCCGTTCTCCCTGGGCATGAGCGCCCTGCGCGGACGTATGGCCGGCTTCCTGCCCTTGGCCTGGGGTATCAACGGCGCTTTCTCCGTGATTTCTTCGCCTCTCGCGAGTATTATTGCCGTCTCTTATGGGTACAGTGTCGTGTTCTGGATGGCTCTGCTGCTCTATCCGCTTGCATGGCTGACGTTTCCAGGCGCCCAAACCGATGAATAACAGAAAGGCCGGATCCATGAAGTTCTGTCTCCCCGTGCTCATTCTCGCCATCCTCTCCATGGTCCCCGTGTTTGCCGAGGAGACTGCTCCGGCGACGGCGCAGCCAAGTGCCGCGCCTGCACCATCAACGCCTTCGCCGCCAGTGAACGCAGCTCCGGCTCCCGTAGCATCGCCCTCAAATACCGGGGGCAATTCCTCGGATTGGTCCTACGAACGCTACAGCCAGTTGGTCGAAAAGACGGGCCGCGCGATGAAGATTTCGCCGTCCGACTTCGAGGACATCCAAAGGCGGAAACAGAAGGCCCTCGCCTCCATCGGCAGTTACCTCCAAGGAAAGTATGGCAAGGCAGACTTGGCCGTGATGGGGGCGTTTGCGACGGTGCCCCGCGAGTATTACCACTACAATTACGAAGGAAAGTTCTCGACCGTCAAGAGTTCCTACGAGACCGAGGCAAAACCGTGGGGCATCGGGTACGGCTCGGCCCTGAGCGATTATCTCGGACAGGCCTACATGACGCAGCTTAGCAATCCCAAGCCCGGCGAGGTCGCCCTTGAGATCGGTACAGGGAGCGGATTCCAAAGCAGCGTGCTCTCCCGCATCGTGAAAGACGTCTATACCATTGAGATTATCGAGCCGCTCGGCAATGCCGTCTCCAAAGTCATCACCGACCTCGGATACGACAACATCAAAGTGAAAGTGGGCGACGGCTACTATGGCTGGCCCGAAGTGCAGGGCGGCTTCGATATCATCCTCGTGACGTGCGCGGCCCTCCACGTGCCGCCCCCCCTCCTTGAACAGCTCAAGCCCGGCGGCCGTCTCATCATCCCCGTTGGTCCTCCCATGCGCGGAAAGCAGGTGCTCTATGTCTACACGAAGGACGCCGACGGCAAGGTCCGTTCGCGCCGCGACATGGGCACCTACTTCATTCCGATGACCGGCGCCATGCTCGAAGCGAAGAAGACCGCCAAACAGAAGGAAGCCCCCAGCGAGGTTTCCAGCAAAGAGGAAGCGCCAAGCGAAACCGCCGGCAAAGAGGAAGTGCCAAGCGGGACCGCCGAGGTCACCCCACCCGCGCCACAACCCTAAGCACGGGCCGTTTCGCAGAAGGGTAGGGACGTTTCGCCGAAACGTCCGGGCTTCAGCAAATCCCCAAGGTAGGGACGTTTCGCCGAAACGTCCGCCCCTTACCGTCCGTTTCGCATCAACTCCTCGCGACGTTTTTTGTCACTTCGCGCCCTCACGCGTCCGTTTCTGTGCGGACACGCGGGGCGTTTTTGTGTTCCATTCATCACGCTAATTCCTTGCGAATAAACAAGTTGTATCTCGCGCCACTGCTTGTGGCATCAGGGTTGCTCTTAGGTGTCCCGACAGTTTAATCAAGCGCTGGTAAGCGGGATGCGACCGGCGAGTGACTTGGGAAAGCAGTAAACGAGGCGCACCTGGAGGGTAATCACATGAAGGCTATTCAAAAGAAGTCCGGTTTCACGCTGATTGAGTTGATGATCGTCGTCGCGATTATCGCGATCATCGCGGCAATCGCAATCCCCAACCTGCTCCGCTCGCGGATGAGCGCGAACGAAGCGAGCGCGGCTGGCGCGATGCGCACGATTTCGACGGGTGAAGTGGCATTCCAAACGGCGGCGTTCGTCGATACCGACGGCGACGGCACAGGCGACTATGGTTCCTTGATCCAACTGTCCAATCCCGATGGCGCCGGCGCGACCCCGCCCTTTATCGACCAAGTCCTTGGCGCAGGTTCGAAGCAAGGGTATGTGTTCACGGTCGCCGTGACGAACGGAACCGCGACGACGATGCCGGCTTATACCTGCACGTCCACCCCGGCAGCCGCTGGCCGGACGGGTTACCGTCAGTACTTCGTAGATGAATCGGGCGTGATTCGGTTCACGGCTGATGGCAGCGCGGTAACGGTCTCCTCGGCTCCTCTCAACTAACACCTTCTCTCAGAGGTTCAAAGGCCGGGCGGCGGGCCCCACACCGGGTCCGCCGCCCGGCTTCTTGTCCAGGTAGGGACGTTTCGCCGAAACGTCCGCGGGCAACCCTCGCGACTAAGGTAGGGACGTTTCGCCGAAACGTCCGCGGCCAACCCGAAGGCGGCGAGACAAGTCAAAGAGGCGCTTTCGGCGAAACCGCCCTACCCGGCACGCACCACCCGACTCGCGATTAAGGTAGGGACGTTTCGCCGCGCCCGTCCGGACTTCTGACTTCTGACTTCTGACTTCTGACCCCAAACCCCAATTCCATTCCGTCTGCCCCGCTTGCTACACTTACCTTATGCGCGCGGCAGCGCCATCCATCGATTCTCAAGGGGAGGGACGATGGCAAACACATTCAACCCAACACATCGCTGGAAATGAGCGCGGAGGGGAAATTCGATGAGGCGGACACTTTGCATCGCTGTACTGGCGATTCTGCTTGGAGCCGTGGGAGCCATCGCGGATGACGACGACGGAATCATGGGCGTGTATCAGGGAAGATTCACATCGGGACCGCTGGAAGCTAGCCCCGTTTCCGCCCAGGTGATCGCGCTTGGACCGGACAAAGGCGGCGAGGCGTGGCGCGTTGTGCTTATTGTCGGCGAAGCCGGCAAAGACGAGAAGAAGGTCGAAGCGGAAGCCGTGGCAACAGTCAAGGGCAATGCCGCAACGGGCAAGGCAGAAGTCTCGCTGGACGGAAAGCAAGAGCTTGAAGTCAGTCTGGACAAAGGCAAACTCACCGGTTCGATCGGCAAGAAGAGGGAAACCTCCAACTTCGCTCTGGACCGCGCCGCAATCAAGCCGCCAACGCTCGGACAAACCCCGCCGGAAGGCGCCATTGTGCTGATGGATGGCAAGACCCTGGACGCGTGGGACGCCTATCCCTTGAAGTGGAACATCGTCGACGAAGGTGCGGCAGAGGTGTGCAGCAGCGGGATCGTCACGAAGGAATCGTTCGGCGACGCGCTGATCCACGTCGAGTTCCGCACGCCCTTCATGCCCAAGGAACGCGGTCAGGCCCGCGGCAACAGCGGTGTGTACGTTCAAGGGCGCTACGAGATCCAGGTGCTCGACACCTTTGGACTTGACCCCGCCGACAACCTGTGCGGCGGCATCTACAAACAGGCCGTGCCGAAAGTCAGCGCCTGCCTCCCGCCGCTCACGTGGCAGACCTACGACATCACCTTCCGCGCCCCCCAATTCGACGCCTCCGGCAAGAAGACGAAGAACGCGACAATCGAGGTCGTGCAGAATGGAGTCGTGATCCACGAGAATCTGGAACTCAAGAGCGCGACACCTGGCGGCGTGTCCGATCAAGAAGCGGCGAAAGGCCCCATCTACTTCCAGAACCACGGTAACGCCGTGCGTTTCCGCAACGTGTGGGTGAAGCCGCTCAACTAATCTACGCGCCGGGGAGGATGCATCGGCGTCCTCTCCGGCGATTCGCCTTCCGATGTGCACTAGCCGGTTTAGGGGGTAACGTCCTTGTATTTTTCGCTCGTAATACCTGCGTACAACGAGGAGCTTCGCATCGGCGATTCCTTGCGTCACATTCATGACTATCTCGACGCACAGGACTATGACTGGGAAGTTATCGTGGTGGACGACGGCAG
>JBHEKO010000444.1:0-5207 GCA_041859475.1 Candidatus Hydrogenedentales bacterium | reverse complement strand
GCCTAGATACCGCCGTCCACGACGTAGCGGTGTGCGGGATTGTCGTTGCGAACGGCAAGGTTGAATTTCTTGATGCCGCCGTTCTTGAGGTGAATCTCATAGGGTACGAACCACCCCGGATACATACCCGACTGGAACGGCACTCCAAGCTCAACGATCTCCAAGCCGCCGAGATAGTCCTTTATGTGTTCGTCAACCGTAGTGCTCATCCAGTACTTGACCATCTCGTCCCAGTTGTTTTGGGAACATGCGGTAAAGAAGTTCTGAGCCGCTTCCCGAGGCGTCATCTTCGCGTACTTCTCGTTGTCGCTCACGGGCGCGAGTTCGCCCAGAGTGACGGCGTCCTCAGGAATCTCGAGGGCGAACAGCGTCTGGTCTTCGGGGAGTTCATACGATATATCCGTCGTATGAAAGACCTCGACATCACCCTGGGGTGTATGCATGTAGATCTCGACTGCCTTCAGCAGCTTCGTGTCAGGTTCGAAATGGTACACGCGCAAATTGTCCGAAGTCGCAATGCTGGAATTGCGCAACCAGTCATTGACGAAGGTCCCCTTGGCCGTAGCTTCGATCCGTAACACGTCTTCAACTACGCCCTCCGGAGTCGTCTCGGTGGTCATGGAGACTTGCGATCCCTCCTCGTTGGCGAGTGCAGTTTCGTTGTATAGAAGGTCCTCCACATTCAATAGAGAGGTCATCCAGCCTACGAAACCGTTGTCCACTCCGCCTGCGACCACCATGTTCGGTTTAATCAAGAGCGTCGAACGCTCCCCGTCCATGACGGCCACGCGGCTCGGCTTTTCGACGCGCCACCGCATCGGTTTGCCGAGGTCGGACCACAACTCTAGGGGCACGAAATCCATGTTCAGATCCATTAACTCGAAGTTGTCCTCGGGAAGCGTGCGCATCTCCGCTTTGATGTGAACGGCTTGGACGCGCGCCATTGCGTGGACCGCGTCGCCCAACAGTTTGTAGGCCCCGACCGGCTGTCTGCCGCCGTTATGCGCGTACCACATCGAGAACGATACGCCTGCGCATACGACGAGCGCCGCCGCTGCGGCGAGGCCCACCCGCCAGATGGAGAACGGTTTTCGCGCGCGTTTGGGTTCCATTTCTTGAATACTGCTCATCACTGCCTCCGTGAAGCCCGAGGAAGCCGCGACACGTACGGTCGGCAACGCTTCCATGGCCTGCCTGAGTTCTGCATAGTTCGTGCTGCACACAGGGCAGGCTTCCAGGTGTTCGCGCAACGGAAGGTCAGTCGTCGTCCGAGCGCAGGCGTCGAAAAGGTCCGTCATACGCTCTCGTGCTTCACGGCAATTCATGGGTGTTCTCCGTTTCCGCCGGCAACAACCGGCGCAGTCTTTCTAGACCATGTCGAAACCGTGACTTGACCGTTCCCAGAGAAGACCCCACTATCTCGGCGATTTCCGCAAACCGGAGTTCATCGAACACGCGCAGCCGGACGATTTCTGCTTGCCTTCGCGGCAGCCTGGCGATCAGCTTCTCTGCTTGTCGCCAAGTATCCAATGCGGCGAGATGTTCCGCGGGCGTGGGTCGTCGATCGGCTAGGCTCTCGGCGGTGGCCTCGTCCAGTGGAACGGCTGCATGGCGTCGCCGCCGCAGGACGTCCGTGCAGGCATTCGAGGTCGTGCGAAACAGGTACGCGGATACGTGCATGACTCGATGGGGATCGTTCAACCCCGCGAACAGCCGCGTGAAGACTTCCTGTACCACTTCCTCTGCCTCCTGGAATGTGCCAAGCCTACGGTAGGCGTGCCGGACCAGCCGGTCCTTGTTCGCGTCTACCATTGCCTCGAATTCCAATCGATTTCGCGGCCAACGAACCCCGACGTCAGTTTCGGTATTCGCGTGCGTAGCGAGATCCTCACTCAATGCAGCGGTTACTGGGTAGGTCATCTCCGGAGACTCCCTGTCTGCCGATAGTGTAGACGGTGAGCACACGCAAAAGGATCACCCGCGCATGTCAGTTCTCTCTCGCCCATCCATCACCCCCCGACTTAGGACCTCAGCCGCCCGTGCGCGTCCATGCCCGTCCGAGTTGGTAGGCGCTCCCCAAACGTCCTCTTGGTCCCTTCGGTCCTTTAGGTCCTTTGCCCCCTTGACAAACCACCCCCAATCAGCTAATATACTGAATAAGTATCCAGTATTTCCGCTTCGAGAGACTCAATACCTCTTTTCACCACACGAAGGAGATACCCCATGACCGGCAAACTGGCAGCAGACGAATTGCGAGCGGAACGGAAATTTCTGCAAAACGTCCTGAAAGACTTCAAATCCGAACACGCGGATTTCCGTCCCACGGACGGCATGATGACCGTGGCCCAACAGGTTCATCACATCGCGTACACGGTGAAATGGTTCCAGGAAGGGGCCTTCGGGACGGGATTCAGCATGGATTTCGAGGCGATGGAAGCGGAGAACAAGAAGCCGCGCACCCTGGAGGAGGCGACGAAGGAGTTGGAGGCGGCGTACGACGGCTATATCGCGTTTGTCGAACCGCTCTCCGAGGCGGTTTTGCACGAACCCCTGCCGCCGAACCCCATCATGCAAGGCCCGCGCCTGGTCGTGATAGGCGCCCAGCGAGACCATACAGCCCACCACCGGGGCGCATTGACCGTCTATTTGCGGCTTCTGGGGGTCACGCCGGCGATGGTGTACGCAGACTGACCTCCGTTCACACACACCGGGGTCCAGCTCGACAACGAACTGGACCCCGGAATTCACTTACTGGACAGGCATCACCTGGATTGGTATCGCCCGGGACCGCCAATCTCCTGATTGGCATCTTCGCCCTATCCCCGCACTATGCGTTTACGCCAAACTGACCGCGGCAATGCTCGCGATGTTGGCGTCGATCTCGCTTGTTTGAAGCACGCCGATGTTGAAGACATCGACGCATCCCAATCCCAGCACATACTTCAGCGACTCGGGAATCTTATCCTTGAGTTCGCCTTCGCCGACGATCTTCATCCCCAGGATACCCTTGCCGTTGTCGTGCGCCTTCTGCAACACGGGCGCGACCTCCTCGGGCTTACCGTCCATCTTATTGCCGAAAGGATTGATCCGCGCGAGAATCACATCCACCCACGGCGTCTCGGCGGCAAGCTTCAGCGCGTTCAGATCGTGGCACGACACGCCGCAGGCCCGGATTTTCCCCTTGGCCTTGGCCTCGCTCAGCACTTCCATGCACCCTTCCATCTTCGAGGTCCACTGAGGGTCCGTCATGCAATGAAGCAAAACAATATCCAAGTAGTCGGTATTCAATTCATGCCGGAACCGCTCGAGATCGGCCGTAACAAGGCTCGGCTCCCGCGACACGGTCTTCGTGAGCAACGTTACCTCTTCCCGCTTGATCGTATTCTTCAAGGCGTCCTTCATATAGTCATGCGCCCCGTACATGTCGGCCAGGTCGAAATACGTGAGGCCCGAGGCATACGAATGCTCAAGAAGGGATACGAACGACTTGCGGCCCTGCCGGTTCTGCGCGGAACTGCCGTTCCAAGAGCGGGTGCCCGTCCCCATTCCGAGTGTCGAACACGAGATCCCCGTCTTTCCCAGGGTCCGCTTGGCCGTAGCACTGAACTTGGTTTCGCCGAATGCCGGTCTCGCGAAACCGCCCAAGGCCAGGCTGGTGGCGAGCGTGCCGGCTGTGTGCTTCATGAAATCGCGTCGGTTCATGCATGCCATGGTGGGCGCTCCTCTGTTTGCAGTGAGCCTATTGTACACAAGGCCGGTATGATCGGAAACCCCGAAGGAGGGCCAACTTCATCCCGAAGGCGACGGATTCTTCGCGAAAAGAAGATGCGCTCGGCAACGAAACCCGCTCATGAACCGCTACGGCCCACCGCTACCATGCAAGAATCTCCGCTTCAGACAGCCCGCACCCGCCCCGTCCACCACTCGGAATACACCATAAGGCCATTCCCAGGCATCCAAGGTTACAGTCACGGAATCCTTGCCGCCACTGCGATGTTAGGTGAAGGAATGGGTGGAGCGCTTCCACACAGACGAAAGGAAGCTCGAAATTGCCGGGACCCAAACTTGATGCGACACGGACGCCTTGTTCAGAATAGCCGCGCAAGGCGAATTGGGCGACAGACTGCGCTGCCCGATCCAGGGCCGTCTTCCTGCAAAAATGGAACGGCTCACGCAGCGGTGTTATACTAAGAAATAGAGGTGATATCGATGCTTTGTCAGAGATGCCATAAGAACATCGCGACGGTGCGGTACGCCGAAGTGGTGGACGGCAAGGTGGCGGAACAGCATGTCTGTTCCGACTGCATGGCGAAGCAGCAGGACATCGCGGCCTCGGGATTCGAACTCGCCGGGGCGGCTCCTACCCCGAAGAAGCAGAAAGCGGCTCCTCCTCCCACCGACACGGTGATTACCCAGAAGACCTGCCGGACCTGCGGCGCGGAACTCAAAGACGTCATGCAAGAGGGCCGGGTCGGCTGTGCGGTGTGCTACGAGAGCTTTGGCGACCATCTCGATTCCGTGCTCCGAGGCATGCACGTCGCCCTGCGCCACCGCGGCAAAGCCCCCCGAATGGACAATCAACGGGAACTGTTGCGCGCGGAGCTTCAGACGAAGCGCGCCCTGCTGCGCAGTTCGCTGAAGTCCGAGAACTACGAGGATGCCGCCAAGCTGAGAGATGCTATCCGCAAGATCGAGGAAACCCTGGCATTCAAGGAAGTGATACGTCCGGGCGCGGGGCAAGGGTAAGTCATGTTGAAAACCTTGCTGGACAAACCGGCTCAATGGCTGGCAGGAAATGGAGCCGACGCGGATCTCGTGCTCGGGTGTAGGGGAACCCTCGCCCGGAACCTGGCCGATCTGCCCTTTCCGGGGCGCTGTTCGGACGACGAGAAACGCACCGTCGAAGAGCGCGTCCTGGCAATTCTCGAAAGCAATCCCGCTTTCGCGTCGGGCCAGTACTATCCCATTGCCGACCTCAGCTTGCGCGATACGCGCCTACTCACCGAACGCAACCTCATCTCCCACGACTTGGTCGAAAGCCAATGAGCCCGCTGCGTCTTCGTCGCGGATGACAAGAGCATGAGCCTCATGATCAACGAACGCGACCATCTGCGCATGATCGCGATGACCGCAGGGTTCCAGGTTCCCGAGATTTGGGCTCGGCTGTCCACGGTCGACGACCAGTGTTCTCAGGGGCTCGACTATGC
>JBHEKO010000258.1:0-3602 GCA_041859475.1 Candidatus Hydrogenedentales bacterium | reverse complement strand
TTCATCGACTTCTGGGCTACCTGGTGCAAGAACTGTCTGGTAATGAACGAGACGACGTTCAAAGATCCGGCGGTTCTGAAACGGCTCGACGCATATGTGAAGGTCAAATATCAGGCCGAGACCCCCGACGAGGCCCCCGCTACAGAGGTGCTTTCCCATTTTGAGTACGTCGGTTTGCCGCACTATGCGGTCTTGAAGCCGATACGCAGCAAGCAGAACTAGTAGGATATACATATCGTTTGCCAGTTTCGGACTCCTCGTCGCTTTGACAATACGCACGCTCACCGGAAGACAGTGTAAATCCCGAATATCCCGATAATAACGAAAGGCTTGCCGGATTCTCGCTCGTATGATAGAGTGAGATCGTAAGAAGTGGCTGAAAGAATTAGCGATTTTCTTAGATATATGGCTGGGCTCTAGATGTACGCTTCTGTCGTTTCCAGGTGTTGCACTGGGGGCTGCCGCGGGGTGGGGGCATGACAGACCGGGCAAAAGCTCTCACCGCCATATGGGGAATCCTGTGCCTTTTGATAGGCACCATCATTGTACTCCGTGTCATCATCATCTTCCGGCAGGCCGAACTTGCCGACAGGAGTGAGAGCGCGCAGTCCACGCGGCTGGCCCTCAAGCTTCTGAACAAGGAAGTGAGCGAACTGGATCGCGTTGCGGTGGACTATTCCGAATGGGACGACACTTACGACTTCATCGACCGCCGCGAAGCCGCCTTTACTGAGAATAATTTTCAGGTTTCGACCTATTCAAACAATCGCCTGGATCTTGTGATCCTGGCAGATGCGGCGGGAACCCCTGTATTTGTCGACGCTTACGATCCAATTCAGAAGTCGCGTCACCCGTTGTCCGAAGACGTGCTGAGGCAACTTCTTAAAGATCGAGCGCTCTTCGATCGCACCAGAGGCAACACTGGCGAGACGGGGGTCTGGGTTTTGGGCGACATGCCTATGTTGCTGTCCTCCCGCCCCATTCTAAGGAGCGACCTATCGGGGCCGGCGCGCGGCACGTTGGTTTTTGGGCGACGCCTCAGCACCGAGATACTTGCCAATCTTTCCGAACTCACGGGAAAACGAGTGAGTATCGTACTACTCGACAGCCCATCTCTTCCTAAGACGGTGCAAGAGGCGCTTCGGACGGGAGCCGGCTGGACCGAACCGATTGTCGAACTACCCGACAAGAAGAGTTCGATTGGATTCGGGCTCTTGCGAGACGGAAGCTCGAATCCAACCGGTGTGCTCATATGCGAGGGCCCAAGAGCCGACAAGACGTCTTTTCTGCACACCGCCGTGTTGATGGTCGGGGCACTGCTGTTAGCACTGGCGATTTCCGGTCTTGCCTCTCTATCGCTCCTCGATCGCCTGGTCTTCAAGCGGTTGTTGAAATTGCACACCTTGGTTGGGGACGTCCAATCGACACGAGATTACTCCCTGCGCGCCGACGACAAGGGCGCGGACGAGATTCATGAACTCGCGAGCGCGTTCAACGGCCTGCTGGAATCACTCCAAGTCAATTTGGCGGAACGCGCGCGGGCATCTCTTGCGCTCGAAGCCAACGAGGCGCGGCACAGGGCGTTGCTCCAGCATTCCTCCGACATTATCGCGTTGCTCGACAAGAGTGGCGACACGGTCTATGTCAGCCCATCCGTGCAACGAGTCCTTGGTCGAGCGCCCGAAGCGCTCCTGGGCAAGAGGCTTACCGAGCTGGTCTATGTCGAGGAGAGGAAGGCTTGCGAGAACGTCTTCAGGAGAGTTATCGCACGCAAAGACATGACGCTCGCGGTCGAGTTTCGCGTCCGTCACGCCGATGGAACGTTACATTGGATTGAAGCAGTTGCACAGAACCTGCTGGACCTTCAGTCTGTTGAAGCCGTGCTTGTCACCCAGCGGGACATATCCGAACGGAAGCGCACGAATCAGTACCTTGCGGAGAGCGAACGCCGCCTGCGCGAAGTCGCGGCAAGGACAGGTCAGCTCGTATATGACTACGATTCCGCTTCCGGTTTCATTGTGTGGGCCGGGGCAATCGAACAGATTGCAGGAGTAACTGGGAGCGAATGTGCGGGCATCGACTTTTGTACTTGGGAGAAGATGATTCATCCCGACGATCTGGAGCGCGTGCGCGAGGCGCACGGCAGGGCAGAAGTTGGCGGGGATCCGTACAGACTCGAATACAGGCTCCTTCGAGCCGACGGCACGGAGATACTGGTCGAAGACAACGGAACGGCACTGGCAGGTCTGACAGAAGCAGCGCCCCGCTACCTTGGGGCGATTACGGATATTTCCCAGGAGAGGGCACGGGAGGAAGCGTTGCTTGAATCTCGTAACGCGCTACGCACCCTTCTCGACAATGTATACGATGCGATCTTCGTCCACGATCTTGAAGGCAGAGTCATCGAAGTGAACGAGAAGATGCTCCGGGTATTTGGCCTGACCCGCGACGAGGCGCTTCAGTGCAGCGTCAAGGACCTGTCCGCCTCCGAAGCCGCGGCCGTAGATGGCAGAGCTACGTGGGAGAGCGTCCTTGGCGGCTCCAGCACCTTATTCGAGTGGAAGGCACGGAAGCCCCGCACCGATAGGGTATTCGACGCGGAAGTGTATCTGACCAGCATCGCGATGCGAGGAAGGAAGTACATTCTCGCCAGCGTGCGGGATCTGACTGAAATACGAGAAGCACAGCACGCGGCGTACGAGAGCGAGACCCGATTCAGAGAGATGCTCGAGCGCATCAGTCTACTCGCGATGATGCTCGATGCCGAAGGGAGGCTGATCTTCTGTAACGACGCACTCGTCGCTTTGACCGGCTGGTCCAGGGCGGAACTGCTTGGCAGCGACTACTACATGAAGGTAGTCGCGCCCGAAGAGCGCAATGCGGCCAGGGAGATGTATGACCGCTGTATCCGGGACGGAAAGGTCCTTTCCACCCTTCAGCGCACGGTCGTCACGAAGCAGGGGACACGACGTCAGATTGTGTGGGATACAACGCACCTTCGCGACTACGATGGCGTGCGCATCGGGATTGCGGCCATCGGGCGCGATGTAACCGAGCACCTGAAGCTGGAGGAGCAATATCGTCAAGCCCAAAAGATGGAGGCGGTGGGTCAGTTGGCGGGTGGCGTAGCGCACGATTTCAACAACCTGCTGCAAGTGATATCCGGTTATGTCGAGATGACGCTGTCGGACATGTCGCGCTCGACCGAAACGTACGCGATGCTGGAGGAAATTCAAAGGGCCTCAACACGCGCAACGACGCTGGTCCGGCAATTGCTCACATTCAGCAGGCGAGAGTCGATGAAGTTGACGCGCGTGGACCTCAACGCCGTGATTGCGAATATCGTTAAGCTGCTTCGACGGGTTATCGGGGAGCACATTGTGTTGGAGACGTCGAGCGTTCGCGAGTTGCCTTCCATTCAAGCGGATGCGGGCCAATTGGAGCAGGTTCTCATGAACCTATGCGTGAACGCGCGCGACGCAATGCCTTCCGGCGGCCGAATTCGAATTGAAACCAAGTCCGTTCGACTCGAGCGCGAATATGCGCAGGTCCATCCGTTGGCAACGGAGGGCCCATACGTGCTGCTTGAAGTCTCCGACACG
>JBHEKO010000180.1:0-17730 GCA_041859475.1 Candidatus Hydrogenedentales bacterium | reverse complement strand
ACGAACGAGGGATTGTCGAGGACGCTGTTCACGTAGCGCTCGTAAGCCGCCGCGCGTTCCTTCTGGTTACGCGTGGCGACGAGGCCCGTGTGGAACATGCCGCGATCCAATGCGCCAAAATGGAATTCACCGATCAGGGCGAGCTTGCCGAGGCTGTTCTCGCCTGCATATTCGTCGCGCCCAACACTGGCGCGATAGATGTTGAAGCTGACCACATCGGCGACGGCGGCGCAAGCGCGGACGGCGGGTTTGGGCGCGGAAGCGAAGCGGCAGCCCAGATACAGCTGATTCGGCGCGTGCTTTTTCAGGGCGGAATTGATGGTCTCGAAATAGCGCACGCCGAAGGCGTACACAAAAGCGTCGAGGTCGGCTTGGCACGCAGGCGTTCGTTTGCCGGGGACGCGAAGTGCATCCCAATCCGCCGCGTTGGTTTCCCACGCCTTGTTCAGCGCCGCGAGGTCGCCATACTTGTGTTTGAGCATTTCGACTTGGGCAACACGGCACGGTTGATCGGGAGGGCTCGCGAGCGTGCCCACTTCGATGGCTTCCCACGAGATTTCGTTGTCGACGAAATAGCCGAGGCACAGGGGAGTCGCGGCCCATCGTTGCGCCACGGGCGCGACGCTCTTCTCGACCGCGACTGCGAAAGATGGGTCGTAGGCGTCGGCCATCTTTGCCCAATAGCCGCCGCCGCCTTCGATGCGGCGAAAGTCGCCGTAGATGCCCGTCGATGCCGTGAACGGCAAGGGGCTATTCTCCATCACGTCTTGCTGCGACCAGTTGGCGACGGTGTTGAAGCCCCAGGAGTGCATTCGTGCGTAGACGGAATCGCGCCACTGCTCTGGCCATGTGTCGCCGTATTTGCGGGTGAGATTGGCGCGATAGAAACTGAAGGTGCGGCCCTTGCCGCCAATGCGTTCGGCCATGCTGTGCACACCGGCGGTGTGCCCAAACGCGGCCTTGTAGAGGGGGTCATCCTCGGCCGGCAGCCATTCAAACCACGTCTCGCGCTGCTCGATGAAGGTCTGCTCCCACGTGCCGACGCAGTCCAAACCCACCGAAAAAAACAAGCGGCCTTCCGGTGTGACTAGCCACCATTTGCCGTCCAGGTTCTCCGTGCGGAACCAGCCGGTGGCCTTCAGTTGTGGCCCATCGGCCCAGCCGCCGAACGGATCGCGCCCATTCATTGATGGATGACGCTTCCACTCGCGGGCTTCACGTTTGGCGCTCTTCGCGAGACCTTCTTCGCTCTCCATTTTCCCAGGCCAATCGGCATGCTTGTACTGGCCGAAGCGGTCCACGAACGGAAAGGGGATCGAAGAATCATCAAGCGTAGCCTTTCCGAGAAGACGGACATTGTCGATCAGAAGTGTGTGCTCCTTCGTTGGAGCGGCAAGAAACACCTGATACGCCGCGATACACGCGGGGTCGATGTTCTTTCCCTTGCCCAAGGGCCCCACGCCGGGAATCCCCCGCATGCCCCAATACGGCCCTGAATCGCTGGGGTGAAACAACGCGCGCAGCGTAATCCACCTGCCGGGAACGGCGGTGCCGTGCGCAGTCACGCAATGATTCTCACCGTCGGCGCCCACATTGTCCACGCGCATCGACACGGGGAGGGGCTGCTCTTCGGGGTTATACACGTCGATTGCGATACCCCGCGAATCGCTCCAATCCCACGCGCCCTCCTGGGGCGCAAAGTAGACGTTGGGCCAATCGGTCTGCTTGAAACGAACCTCCAAAACGCGCTCGCCCTTGAGTCGCGTGATGGAGGCATCCGTGTTGTTCAACTTCAGCGTCGCGGGCAGCCCCGAGGCGTCGAACGTCTCGATGGGCTTCTCCTGCGCGACTGCTGCCATAGAACCGATCATCACGAGTGCGAGAATGCGACTACTCATTTGCCGTCCCCATTTGTAATCATCCCCCGATCCAACGGCGTGCCCTTGCTGAGGTCGCGCGCTGCGCGCTTTCCGATGACCTCGTCGTAATAACGTGGATGCAGCCCATAGCCTGGGCGCACGGAACGTACGTTTGCCGGCGTGAGCAACTCGCCCTGCTTGATGTCTTCGGCTACGAAAAGGGAACGCCGGTACGCGCGCACAGCCCCTTCGCTGCCTGCCGCACCGTTGTGGACCTCGCCCACCGCGCTTTGCGCGACACGGATGCCATCCACCATGGTGCGAAACTCGTGCGGCTCGGATGAGAACGCGGCGTCGGGTCCGCCATCGGCGCGGGCGAGCGTGAGATGTTTCTCGATTATGCGCGCCCCCAACGCCACTGCCGCAATGGCCGCTTCCGTGCCCAGCGTGTGATCGGACAAACCCGCGGCAACACCGAATCGGCGCGCCAAATCCGGGATGGCGCGCAGATTCATTTGCTCCGGCGGCGCGGGATAGGAACTGACGCAATGGAGCAGCGCGAGTTGTCTGCACCCCGAGTCGCGCACCGTTTGGATCGCCTCTTCGATTTCCGCGAGCGTGGCCGCGCCGGTGGACATGATGATGGGTTTTCCCGTTTGCGCGACCGACCGGAGCAACGGAATATCGACGATCTCCAACGAGGCGATCTTATAGGCAGGTACATTCAACTCTTCCAGAAACGCCACGGCACTGGCGTCGAACGGCGTCGAGAAGCAGTCGAGTCCCAACAAATGCGCCAACGCCATGAGTTCCGCGTGCCATTCCCAGGGCATGCTCGCTTCGGCATAGAGGTCATGCAAGGTGCGGCCATCCCACACGGTCCCGCCGCGAATGCGGAAGTACTCGTTGTCGCAATCCAACGTCAGCGTATCCGCCGTGTACGTTTGGAGTTTGACCGCGTCTGCGCCGGCCTCTTTGGCGGCATGCACAATCGC
Organism: Candidatus Hydrogenedentales bacterium; assembly: GCA_041859475.1. Classification (GTDB taxonomy): domain Bacteria; phylum Hydrogenedentota; class Hydrogenedentia; order Hydrogenedentales; family SLHB01; genus JAIBAQ01. The sequence goes on along the minus strand of JBHEKO010000180.1, from coordinate 14,876 downwards.
CTTCGCGCGCTCGAGATCGCCGTTGTGGTTTGCGCTCACTTCTGCGACCACGTAGACGGGATCGTCCGGGCCGATACGGCGGCTTCCAATATGCAGCGTCTCGCTCATGCCGTCTCACTCCGCATCTCGGGTGCGCCGGAAGTGAGACGCTCGCGCGTCTCCTCGGGCCCGATGTTCATCAGAGCGTCCAGAGCGGAAAGGTGCGAGACGAAGCCCACGCCGCGTTGCGGGTAAACCGGGTGCGCGAATTCCTGATAGGTCACGGAGATGCCCGCGGCGTCGAACAGGTGCATGTCCTCATCGAGATAAACCTTGGAACCCGCCGCGCTGAGGTAGTGCGTGGCCCCAACAGCTTTGCACAGGTTCACGAGACGTTCCGTACGGACGCCACCAACCTGAAATTCGGATGCGCGCTTTACCGGCGTCGTTATGCACAGCAATTCGCAAAAGGCGGCGATTCCTTCAAACGTCAGATCCGCGAGCAAGACATGATCGCGCCGCAGCAAATTCTCTATCCGCGGGAACACGGGGGCGAAGTGCGGGGCGCTGCCCAAAGCGGAGCGAATCGAATTGAGATGTTTGTCGCGCCACGTCGGCTGATCGGTGGCAATGTGAATCTGAGCGATGGACGATTCCCGCGCGTGGGCGGCCACGGGCACAGTCAGCCAGAATTCCTGGCCTTTGGGCGTGCGCAGGCGGTTCCGGCTGTGCCAACTGCGCTGGACGAACTGGACCGTGTCGAGCAACACGACGACGTCGGCGCGCGCGATTGCTTCGAAGTATCCAAGCCACGGCAAGTAGGTGGGCTGCGTGATGACCGCTGTCTTGGCCATGGCGCTCAGGCCGGACATTCGCGATAGAGCGAGCGAACGGGATGGGGACTGACGTACACATACACGGCGAATTCGTAGGGCAACGCCCCCTCTTTCACTTCGTAATCGTGGCGCAACGTGACGCACGGCGAAAGGGTCTCTTTGCAGAACGCAAAGACCTTTTCGGGTTCGTAATAGGCCAGGTCGGAATCCAGATAGTCGACGTATAGCGACAGCGCATTGAAGGCAAAGGCAATCCGGGCGCGGTCGTATAGCGTTCGGGAAAGTGCTTGGAACAAGGCCCAATTGTCGCGCACCTTGTTGTTGAACACGCCGCTGACGAAGACGTAGTCGAAGTCGTCCGTGGGAGGATTTGCCAGAATGTCGCGACACTCGAAGCGTGCATCGGGAAAGCGCGTGCGCGCAACGGCGAGCGCGCTCTCGCTGAGATCGTAGCCGGTGTACTCGCCGGTGAAGTCGCGCTCGCGCTTGAGATACGCCAGCAATTGGCCGGTTCCGCACCCGAAATCGAGGATTCTCGCTTGGCGCACGTCGCCCACCTCGGACAACACGGCAAAGCGCTTCTCCTGCGTTGCGCGGTCGATATACTGCGCCCCTTCCGCGGAATCGCCGTGCTTGCGCACCAGCTTGGAGTAATGCTCGGCCAAGGCGTCGAAATCAATCTTGAACGGATGCGGAGGCACTTCGGTTATCGCTCCACGGTTACGAGCCAGTCGTTTTGCTCCACGCGTCCGTTCTCATAGGTCGTGATGAAGGTATCGATCCACACCGTTGCAAACGGCGCGGCGAACACGGACTCGACTTCGCGTCGAGTATAGCCGTGAAGCCTGTAGGGATTCTTCCCGGCAACACGGAAATCCCGGTCGCTCGCAAACAGGAAGATGCCGCGCGCTCCGCGAGCCATGCACGCGGACACGCGGCGGACCGCCTCGCGCGAAGCATCCGGCCCGGCCGCATCCAACACTCCGGCGCAGACCACCAACCCGAACGAATCCGCGGGGAACTCGATGGCTTCGATACGCCGTATGCCGGCGGTAGCGTGGAGTCCCTCGCTCTTCAGGCGTCGAAGGGTACTCGCTATTGCCGTCACCGAGGCATCCACCGCCGTGACGCGAAACCCTTCGCGGGCGAGAAAGCATGTGTGTACCCCGCCGCCGCATCCGAGGTCCAGGGCATGAATCGCGGTACGAGGCTGTGGAGGGAAATGCCGGAAGCAGAATTGAACAACCTTCTCATGCGGATACTTCGGCCCCCCCTCGGCATTCCACGCCTCCCACAGTTCCGCGGCCTCCAGTCTTGCGTCATTGCGGTCTGTATGATGGTCAGCCGTCATGAGTCTCCTTCAGAGCAGCGTGGCAAGCGCCGTCGCCGCATTCGCGGTGGGATCGTTCGGGAACGCGCGTAGCCCCGCCTCCCGCAACCGTCTTCGTCCCACTTCGTCGCGCAACACGTCGGCGAAGCGTTGCGACAACACCTCATCGTTCGCCCCAACACCCAAGCCCAGATCCACCGCCAGGCCCTGGGCGGCAAACTGGACCGTCTCGGCGGCCTGGTCTTCATTTTGGGAAAGCACGGCGGTCGGAACGCCGAGATAGGCCGCCTCGTACTTCGTAAGGCCTCCGCCGCAAATGCACAAGTCCGCTTTGGACAACGCACCCGCAAGATTCGGGAGTTGCACGTCCACGCGATCACCGGTTCCCAACAGACGTTTCAGTTCGTCCATCGCGCCGTAGCTTGCCCCGACAACAACGTGAAGCGCACCTTCATAGCCCGATTCCCTCAGCAGACGCGCCGCCTTCACCGTGAGGCCATGGCGGTCGCTGCCGCCGATGCAAAGCAGCACGCGGCACAAGGCCCCTTTGGCGGACGAGGCTGTTAACCGCGCGGTCCGTAGCGCCCTGCGCACCAGGAGGTACTCCGGGCCGAGGAGCCATCGCCGGGCGCTGCCTCGGTAGGGGAGCTGCTTCGCCTCCACCGTGAAGTTGAGGACCGCAGAGCAATCGTACCGGTCGAGGCGCGCGAAATCGTCAATGGCAACCACGGGCACATCCAGGGAGTCGAGCATCGCCAGGTCCTCGGCCGCGATTGCGTAGCTGTCGATGACCAGCGCGCCGGGGTTCGCTTCCTTGATTGCGGCCAACAGGGACTCCCGGTTGAAGTCTTGCAGCGTACAGTCGAACGCGCGATACGTGAGGCCCGCCTCGCGAAGCAATTCCTGCGCGCCGGCCTCGAAGCATCCGTGGAAATGCGCACGCTTACCCTGCTCTTGAAGGGCTTCCGCAAGGGCGACACACCGGCTGACATGGCCGAGTCCGATGTCCCGCGAGCCGTCGCAGAGAAAGACGACGGGGTATTCGTCCATTACAGGCAAATCCTGGAGTCGGTCATGTACCGTTCGGAACCGGTCTGTGCGAGCATTGTTGCAGGGCTCCTATCGGAGAGCATCATACCTGCTTGCAGGGGCATTCGGCACTTGTGTCGTGCAGGGCTGCCGGCTTCCCGTGTGTCTACGATGACGCGGGCTTCACGATATACCGGCTGCCTGCTTGGGCCGCGAATTCCACGAGCGCTGGTTCGATGGCCGTGACGCCGGCGAGCGGCGCGCCGTCCGCGTTGAAGACGGCGATAGGTTGTTTCGAACGGATGCGGCAGGTCCGGCCCGTCTTCGACAGAATAGTCGCCTCGGTCAGTTTTGCGCCGTTCCATTTCATGGACACGGCAAACCCGCCGCGTGCGAGCAAACCGCTAACTTCGCCATCGGCCCACTCTGTTGGCAACGCCGGCAAGAGGCTGAGTTCTCCCGCGTGGCTTTGCAGAAGCATCTCCGCGATGCCTGCCGCGCCTCCGAAGTTGCCGTCGATCTGGAAAGGCGGATGGTTGTCGAAGAGATTCGGCAACGTACATTTCGCGAGCAGCGCCTGCACGTTTTGATGCGCCAGTTCGGGTTCCTCGAATCGCGCCCAGAAGTTGACGATCCATGCGCGGCTCCATCCCGTGTGGCCACCGCCGTGCGACAGGCGGTACTCGATGGATTTGCGCGCGGCCGCGGCCAGCTCCGGCGTCCCGCGCAGCGTGATTTGGTCGCCGGGATGGAACCCGTACATATGCGACATGTGGCGGTGGCCCGGTTCGGGTTCGTCGTAGTCCTCGATCCATTCTTGGAGACGACCGGACTTCGCACTGATTTGCAGCGGAGCCAGGCGTTTCAAGGCGTCTTCGAGCTTGGCGCGGAATTCTGCGTCCGTATCCAAGGCCTTGCTCGCTTCGATGCAGTTTACGAACAGGTCGTGGATGATCATCAGGTCCATGGTTGCGCCGTAGGTGAACATCGATTTCGTGCCGTCGGGCTTGAGGAAGGCATTCTCAGGCGAATGGGACGGACACGTCACAAGGCGTCCTTGCGGGTCTTCGACGAGAAATCCGAGCAGGAATTCGGCGGCTCCCTTCATGAGCGGATAGCCCTGCTTTGCGAGGAACTCCTTGTCGCCGGTGAAGGCATAGTGCTCATACGGATGCTGGCACAACCACGCCGCGCCCATGGGCCAGATCCCCCACTCGCCGTCGGCGGGCGTCGTAAATCCGAAGATGTTGCTGAGGTGATGAACGACCCAACCCTCCGCGCCGTAGTGCGTCTGCGCCGTGCGATGGCCCGAGGCCACCAGCGAATCCATGTAGTCGAAGAGCGGCGTGTGGCATTCGGAAAGGTTGCCGGTTTCGGCAATCCAGTAGTTCATTTGCAGGTTGATGTTCGTGTGGTAGTCGGCGTTCCAGGGGGCGTCCATGTGCTGACACCACAGGCCCTGAAGATTCGCGGGCAAGCCGCCCGGACGCGACGATCCCATGAGGAGGTAGCGGCCGTACTGGAAGTACAGTGCCGCCAATTGCGGGTCATCTTTGCCGTGCATCACGGCATCGAGACGCTCACTGGTCGACAGGTCCGCGTGGTCGTCCGCGCCCAACCGCAACGCAACGCGCCCAAACAGGGCTTGATGATCGGCAAGATGCGCGGCGCGCAGGTCCGCATACGGTTTGACGGAAGCGCCAAGAGAATCGCGGCACTTTTGACCGGCATCGCCGCCGCCATAGTTCGTCGCGCCTGCGATGAACACCGTGACCGCGTTGGCGTGGTGCACTTCAAGCACGCCGTCCTTGTTCACGAGTTCCCCGCCATCGTTCACGACAAGTGCTTGGCACTCAAATGCGATTCCAACGGCATTGCCTTGCGCGTCTTTGGGATTGGCGATTTGCCCGCGCAGTATCAGGCGGTCATTGCCTTCGCTCGAACACGTGGCGTCTTGCTGGCGCGTCATGGAGAACTTCGCGTTCACCGACTTCTTCTTGTCCGCTTCGATGCGAACGACAATGGCTTGGGCCGGAGCCGAAGCGAAGACCTCGCGCGTATAGGCGACGCCACGGTCGACATAGCGCGTGGTCGCGATGCCGGTATCGAGATCGAGCGCTCGCGTGAACTTCGACACCTTCTTCGTGGCGGGAGATTCGATGAAGAGGTCGGCCAGCGATTGGTATGAGTTGATGCGTTCCGGCTTGCCCAGCATGGATTTCTTGGCGAGTTCGGTGGCCTCCGCGTTCTTGCCTTCGAAGAGGAGGCGGCGCACTTCCGGCAGGGCCTTTAGCGCTTCGGGATTGGTCGTGTCTTGCGGTTGGCCATCCCAAACGGTCTCCTCGTTGAGTTGTAGCCGCTCTTTGGGCGCGCCGCCGAACACCATCGCACCAAGCCGGCCGTTGCCCACGGGCAGGGCCTCTTCCCAAACGGTCGCGGGGGTGCGGTACCACAGCGTCAACGGCCCACCGGGATTGACGGCGGATTCCGGGTTGGCGACTTCGCACGAGACCAAGGGCGGCAGGAGCTGCTCCGCTTCCTTGGCCGCCCCAAGCGCACACCCCAACACGGTCAACATGACTACCAGGTTCGACATGAAATCCCCCTCCACTCGTTGCCGCGCATGCTACCACTCCGGTTGAAGAGGGAGCAATGCGAAGGAGCGGAATTGGAGATCACGTGGGTGCTGGAAAGACGGCTTGCAGGGCGATGAGGACGACGTTCTTGTCGGCGAGCAGTTGAATGGCTGCAAACACGGTCAGGACGAGGATGACGCGGTTGAAGAGCGTTTCCGAGATGCGGTGATGCATCCATTTCCCGAGCGCGGAGCCGATGGGAATGAGTGGAACTAGCATGAGGTCGAAAAACAACACGTCGCTATGGATAAGACCGACGGCGAAGTAGAACGGGAGCTTGGTCAGGTTGATGAGGGTGAAGGTCCAGGCGGTCGTTCCGACAAAGAGCGATTTGCCCATGCCTTGGGCAAATAGGAAGAGGCCGACGATGGGTCCGGCGGCGTGGGCGATGGTGGAGCAGAAGCCGGCGCTGATGCCCGCGGTCCAAGCTGCGATGGGGCCGGGTTTGTATTGGGCCACCCAGGTTTGGGCCGATTCGCGCAGGATAATGTAGGCGGAGAAGACAATGCCGATGACGCCCACGAATTGCTTGATGTAGACGCCGTAGGTGTTGATGCCTGCCTTGCCGATGCGCCACCAGACGTATGCGCCGATGACGATGCCGAAAACGGCGGGGATATAGACCGCGAGGATCTTGTCCCATGCTTTGTTGTGGCGATGGTGGTAGATGGCGTTGAAGTCGCACAGGATCAGCAGGGGTAGCAGAGTCGCGCTGACTTTGTCGACGGGCATGACGAGCATCATCAGCGGGAGCGAAAGAATGCCTGCCCCGCCCGCGAAGCCGGATTTGCTGATGCCTTGAATGACAATGGCAATGGCGACGAAAAGCCAAAAGACAGCCCAGGGAATGCCCGGGGTGATAAACGAATGAAACATACGGCGATTCGTATGCGGGTGTTGGGTGAAGTCTTCCCCGCGTTCCTTTCTCGAAGAGCGGAGAGTGTATCACGTCGCGTTCGCGGCGTGCAGAGTGGAGCGGCCGCTTATTTCACGAACGTTGCGTTGCCTTGGAATTCGATGGTCTGGTTGTCGGAGGCGAAGTTGGTGTAGGTGCCGCAGAGGGCCGAACCGGCGCGGCGGACGTGCCATGACGTTGCCCCGAACAGGCCGCCCCCGCTCCAATCGATACGAATCGGGTCGGCTGCAACCGTGCCCGACACCACGAACTGGCGGCGGTTGGATTCGTTGGCGAGCTTGAGGAAGCCGGTGCCCGTGATGGCCCCTTCGCTGGAGATGTTGGTGATGCTGACAACTGCCAATTGGCTGGCGCGGTTCTCTTCGGCGCTCGACGTATAGGTGTCGAAAAACGAGGTGGCCCAGATGCCAGTGAGGCCGGTGTACGACGAGGAACCAGAGCGCCATGTCGCCACGCCGCGGCTGAGGAACTGGTCGGCGCTGTTGTACTGCTGGTACGAACCGACAAGCATCGAGCTGGCCAACTGCAGCGTCCACGAGAACCGGAATCCCGAACGGACCATGTCGAAGGTCATCTTGCTTCCCGTCACCACGCCATTCTGAATGGTGTAGGACTGGAACGCGGGCGAGACTTCGCTTTCGTCCATCAACGAGACGGAGCCCGTCACGGTGTTTCCGTTCACGGTGAGTCCGTTGGTCACGAGCAGGTAGTCGGCGGGCTTTAACGATCCGGTGGCCGCAGTGTCGCGGAAGGAGCTGACCCACGTCTTCTGGAAAGACGAAGGCTGCGGACTCGCCGGGGACTGGTACCACGTCGCGTGGCCGAAGCGGGCGAGGTCGGTGCCATCGAACTGGCCATAAGCGCCGACGAAGTAGTTGCCGAGGTGAAAACCGAACCAATCGACCACGCCGTCAGCGGGGTCGACCGGGGTCAGGGTGAGTTTCAGTTGGGAGTTTTGAAGCGTGCCCGCAGCGGACGTGAAGGCAACGGTTTCCGGGATATCGCCCGGTTGCTGTTCGACGTACTCCGCGATGCCCGTAATCGCGCTGTCGGCGGATGCGAGCGTCATGCTGGCGGTGCGGTCGCGCGCGGGAAAGGCCCCCGCGGGGACGACGTCATCGTGGAAGGCGGCCACCCATGGGCCGTCGATGTCCGTGCCCGACACCCGGCGCCAGGTCATGTGGCCGTAACGGTCCACGACCAAATTCGCGGAGCGCTCGACAAAGACGCCGTCGAGGCGATTGCCGGTAAGGCGTACGGTCAATTGGGGAGGATTGAGGAACTTTCCCGCGGCCGCGGCAAAGGTGAGTGTCGCGTCGTCTTGGCTGGCGCTTCCCGTGATGTTGACGGCGAACGCGGTGCCGTCCGAGGCCGCGGAGCCGATGTTGAAGAACCGGTGCATCTGGCCAGTGCCGGTGATTACGGCATCGCTTTGCTGAAGGGTCATGCGGGCGGCATATTGGCGCTGGCCGCTGCCTTCGGGCAAGTCGTCGCCGTACGAGGCGATCCAAGTGCCCGCGAAGCGATTGTCGGTCGAATCGCCGCCACCGCCGTCGTTACCGCCGCCGTCGTCATTTCCGCCGTCATCGCTCCCGCCGTCTCCTCCATCGGGAAAGTCGGGCACGTTGTCGCTGCCGACGGACTCGAAGTAGTTGATGGTGACGCCGTCGAGGTTGCAGCCGGAGAAGCACATGGCCGCAAGAAAGCCAACGCAAATTCCTAAAAACGCGGCGGAACGTCGCGATATCATGGGAAGTCTCCTGGTCGGCGAAAACGGGTATGTACGGTCTTCGTACAGGTCACGCATCCATTATAGCCGGAGGGGAATCAATCGTTACAAAGTCTTGGCGGAAGATGCGGCGCTTTTGGCGAAAGCGCCCTGCCTTGAAAGCACCCTACCCTAGAAGCGCCCTACCTTGGACACCCTGGCGCTCATGCGGTCTTGGTGCAATTGTCCGCGGGCCGGATGCGCGGCCGCCTTGTCAGAGGGTATACTGAGGGTTCGGCATGGCCCAGAAATCAACGCAACGGGGGAGACAGCGCATGCTACCAGGCATTAACCAATGGGCATTCCCGGCGACTTTGAGCGCTATCGAGTGCATTTCGACGGTGAAGCGGTTTGGCTTTGAGTCGTTTGAGGTCTGCGTCGGCGACGAAGGCCCGACTTCTCTGGATATTTCGGAGAAGGATGCGACTGCCATTCGCGTGCACGCCGAGAAGGAAGGGATTGCCCTGTGCAGCCTGGCGTCGGGGATGGGGTGGAAATACAAGATGACCTCCACCGACCCGGCCGAGCGCGAGAAGGCCAAGGAGGTCAACGCGCGCGCGCTGCAGATTGCGCAGTGGCTTGGGTGCAACGCTTTGCTCGTCGTACCGGGCATGTGCGACCCAGGTACGCCGTACGACATCGCGATTGAAAACGCGCTCACCGCGATTCAAGACCTCGCGCCCGTCGCGGAGAAGCTGAAAGTCTCGTTGGCCATCGAGAACGTCTGGAACAAGTTTCTGCTGAGCCCGGTGGAGATGCGCGATTTCATCGATCAATTCGATAGCGAGTACGTGGGCGCTTATTTCGACACCGGAAATATTGTGGCCTACGGCTATCCCGAGCAGTGGATCGATATCCTCGGCGAACGGATACGCGCCATCCATCTCAAGGACTTTCGCGCAGGCGTGGGGACTTTGGATGGATTCGTCATGCTGATGGAAGGCGACGTCAATTGGCCGGCCGTCATGAAAGCGTTGCGCGCGATCGACTACAATCGGGCCTTGACTGCCGAGTACTTTGGGTACAAGCACGGGATGGAACCCATGCTCGAACATATTCGCGCGGCGCAGCGCAGCATGCTCGCATTGTAACCGGATACACCAGCAACCAGCGCCCCTCGCGGGCGATAGAAGCGCAGGAGAAGCGGTATGAACCTTGCCATTATCGGATGCGGAATCATGGGGCGGCATCATGCCCCGCTTGCGGCGCAGTGCGGGTATCGCATTGTGGCGTGCGGCGACGCCAACAAAGCCAACGCCGAGGCGCTCGCCAAACAGTACGGCGTGGAAGCCACCACGGATTGTCTTGCGCTGTGTAAACGCGCGGACATCGACGTTGTGGCGATTCTCACGCCGACCCCGGCGCACGTCCAATACGTCGTCGCCGCAGCGGAAGCGGGCAAGCAGATCTTCTGCGAGAAGCCGTTCTGCCGCACGCTCGACGAATGCGCCAAGGCGAAGGCCGCCGCGGACAAAGCAGGCGTGAAGCTCTTCGTCGCCCATGTCGTGCGCTATTTCCAGGAATTCGAGGCCATCCGCACGCAAGTGCTCGCGGGCAAGGTCGGCAAAGTCGGTTTCGTAAAGACGAGCCGGGGCGGTGTGTGCCCCGTAGGCGAGGGGGGATGGTATCGCGACTACGCCCTCAGCGGCGGCGTGACCATGGATACGATCATTCACGATTTCGATTGGTATCGCTACATGTTTGGCGATCCCGAGCGCGTATTCTGCCAGAACATCCCCGAGCGCCTGAGCGAAGGTATCGACTATTCGGTCGTGACGTTCCGCATGAAGAGCGGAATTATTATCAGCACGACAGGCACGTGGGCGCAGCCTTCCGGCTTCCGCGTGAAAGTCGAGATCTGCGGCGAGAAGGGCATGGTTCAGTTCGACAGCAACGACGTGCCTATCACCGCCATAATGCGCGAATCCGCCGGTGGCGGGGCGAGACTGGTCATCCCCGGCAGCCCGGTCGAGGATAGTCCCTACCTTCTTGAGTGGCGCGAATTCACCGCGTGGCTTAAAGGCGGTCCCACGCCGCGTGTATCGGTAGACGACGGCGTCTGGGCCGTGCGCATGGCCCTGGGCGCGATGGAGTCGGCGAAGACAGGTCAACCCGTGACGTTCTAGATATGGCATCCACTCCGGAAGAATGGTTTCGTCAGGCCGACTACGACATGGACACGGCGGACTACATGCTCGCCGGGGGACGAAATGTCTACGCGGTATTCATGTGCCACCTGTCCATAGAGAAGGCGTTGAAAGGCATCTGGCACAAGAAACTTGGAGTAATGCCTCCAAGGACGCATAATTTAATGATGCTTATCCGGAGAAATGAAATGTCGCCTTCGGAGCATGATCGCGAGTTTCTCTCGGAACTCAACGAAATGTGTGTCGTGACTAGGTATCCGGATGACTTGGCGAATCTCGGACGTGGCTTTGACGAGAAGTATATCGGAACGGTGTTGTCCGAGGGGCGAAAGGTGCTTTCATGGACAAAGCAGATCTTCAGCGAATTATAGACCTGTTTGGCAAGGCTCTGGAGCGTCGCGGCGTTCACCCCCTTCATGTCGTGCTGTTCGGATCGCAGGCTACCGGAACGGCTACCGAATGGAGCGATATCGACCTGGCTGTGATTTCGAGCGATTTCTCGGACAAGAGCACTTTTGAGCGCCTACAGGTTCTAGCCAAAGCCATCGCCGACGTTTGGGAACCCATCGAAGCGATAGGTTTTACCCCCGAAGAATGGGAGCGGGGCGATTCGGCAATGGCGCAAATTGCCCGCGAAGGGACGGCTGTCTACAGGGCCAGCGGGTCGGCGCCAGCAAACGAGTAGAGGGGTACGAAGATGCCATACGCAACATCTTGGATGATCTTCCACTGGGTCGTGCGGGTGTGTATCGTGCTCAGCTTCCTCTTGCTTATGAGGGCTACGTGGAAGGACAAGCTCCCTAGCGCGCTCGCGGCGGGCGCGCTGCTGGCTTTGTTCATCGGCATCTATCCTGCCTTGCGCTTCTCGGGATTTGGCGAGTACATGCGCGGCCTCATTGAGGGCAACCTGCCGCCGGATATGGCGCAAGATTTCGGAACCAAGCGGCTCATTGCCGCAATTCTCTGGACTATTGTATTGACTGTCCCCGGCCCGTTCGTGGCCGTGGCGTTGCAGGTTTTCTTTCGTTTAATGCGGCGCATACGCGAAGAGGCGAGCGCCTGAAGGAGCAGTGACCATGGCCAAGATCGGTATTATGAGTTTCGCCCACATGCACGCGTACAGCTATGCGGTCAGCGTCAAGACGACGGCAGGCGCAACGCTCGCGGCCATCTGGGACGATGACCCCGCGCGCGGGAAGGCCGCGTCGGAACAGTTTGGCGCGCCGCTTATTGCCGATCTCGACGCGTTTCTAGCCTCCGATGTCGAAGGCGTCATCATCTGCTCGGAGAACGTGAAGCATCGCGCCATGGTCGAAGCGGCCGCCAAGGCGGGTAAGTGGATTCTCTGCGAGAAGCCCCTGGCCACCACCGTCGAAGACGCCAAGGCCATGGTCGACCTGTGCAAGAAGCTGGGCGTCGGACTCGGCACCGCGTTTCCATGCCGGTACATCACGCCCATCAAGGCCGTCAAAGACGATATCGCCGCTGGCAAGTACGGGGCAATCTACGCCGCCGCCTGCACCAACAATGGCAGCTATCCCGGGGGCTGGTTCGCCGACCCCACGTGGTCCGGCGGCGGAGCCACGATGGACCACACCGTCCACGTCGCGGACCTCTTGCGCTGGATACTCGGCAAGGAAATCGTCAAGGTCTATTGCGAAAACGGCAAGCTGATTCGTCCCGACATTGCGACCGACGACGTCGGCAGCCTTCACTTCGAGATGGAAGGCGGTATCAAGGTCTCGCATATCGCCAGTTGGAACCGCCCCAAGAGTTTCGCCACGTGGGGCGACATCACGCTCGAATTCATCGGTGAAAAGGGTGTCGTATCCGTCGACGGTTTCAACCAGAAGCTGGATGTATACAGCGACGACGATATGAAGGGCACATGGGTTGGCTGGGGCGATAACAGCGATACGGGACTCGTTCTCGATTTCGTTCAATCCGTCGATGAGCACCGTGACCCGGCCATCACCGGCTACGACGGGCTTAAGGCCGTCGAGGTAACCGTGGCCGCCCACAAGTCGGTTGCCACGGGCAAAGCGGTTGCCGTGTAATACCCGCGAGCGCCGGACGCGGCGCGTTTGTAGTTGGCTGTCCTGAGTTGACGCGGATTCCCAGCGCGGGAATCCGGTTGGTGGACCTTGCAGTTCGCAACGATCTGGAGGGAGTATGGACTTTTCCGTCTCGCCCAAAATGCAGGAATTCCTTGGCGCGGTGCGCGAGTTCGTCGCGACCGACATCATGCCTATCGAGGAAGGCTTTCACGGAACGAGCTTCAAGGCACTGCTGCCCAAGCTCAACGTGGTGCGCGCGGAAGTGAAGCGCCGCGGCTGGTGGCTTCCCCATATCGCCAAGGAGCACGGCGGCATGGGCCTGAGCCTCGTCGAACACGGTATGCTCAGCGCGGAGCTGGGCCGGTGCACCCTGGCGCACTACTGTTTCAACTGCCAAGCGCCCGACGTGGGCAACATGGAAGTCTTGCTTCAATTCGGCACGGACGAACAGAAGAAGACGTGGCTGGAGCCGCTCCTGCGCGGCGAGATCCGTAGTTGTTTCGCGATGACCGAACCCGAGCACGCGGGATCGAATCCCGTGTGGATGAGTTCCACCGCGGTTAAAGACGGCGACGACTACGTCATCAACGCGCACAAATGGTACACGTCCTCCGCCGAAGGCGCGGCGTTCGCCATCGTCATGGCCGTGACCGACCCCAATCAGGATCCCCATTTCCGGGCGAGCATGATCCTTGTGCCACTCGACAACCCCGGCTACCAATTCGTGCGTAACATCTCCGTCATGGGCGACACCGGCGACGATTGGGCCAGCCATGCCGAAGTGCGGTTCGAGAATTGCCGCGTGCCGCAATCGAACTTGTTGGGCGGCGAAGGCATGGGGTTTGCCATCGCACAGGAACGGCTCGGGCCGGGGCGCATTCATCACTGCATGCGTTGGATCGGCATCTGCGAACGCAGCTTCGACATCATGTGCAAGTATGCCGTCTCCCGCGAACTGGCTCCGGGCACGCCGCTTGGCACGCGCCAGATGGTCCAGCAATGGATCGCCGAAAGCCGCGCCGAAATTGACGCAGCCCGTCTCATGACCCTTCATGCCGCATGGAAGATCGAACAGGTCGGCCAGAAGAACGCGCGCGACGAAATCTCCATGATCAAATTCTTCGTCGCGAACACCTTGCATCGCGTTGTCGACCGCGCCGTGCAAGCCCTCGGCGGCCTCGGCGTATCGGACGACACGCCCTTGTCCTACTACTACCGCCACGAACGCGCCGCCCGCATTTACGACGGACCGGACGAAGTCCACAAACAATCCATCGCCAAGCGTATCCTCAAGAAATACGGCATTGCCATCGGCCCGGGGGGCCGCGCATGACAGCCCCCCTCGACCGCACGGCCCCGGTGCGTCACGGCGAGGAGTTGAACGCGCAGGCGCTTACGGCCTATTTGCATCAGTCCATCGAAGGCATTGATGGAGAGCCTGCCGTCGAGCAATTCCCGAGCGGCCACTCGAACCTCACCTATCTCCTGCGATGCGGGTCGAATGAGTTCGTCCTTCGGCGCCCCCCCTTCGGCAGCAAGGTGAAATCGGCACACGACATGGGCCGCGAGTTCAACGTTCTATCGCATCTTTCCCGCGCCTATCCCGCCGCGCCCAAGCCCGTTCTCTTCTGCGACGACGAGTCCGTCATCGGCGCGAAGTTCTACGTCATGGAACGCATCAAAGGCGTTATTCTACGCGCAAACAAACCGCCGGATCTGGACACCACTCTCGGCATGGCGCGCCAGTGCTGCGAGTCCTTCATCGCCAATCTCGCGGACTTGCACGCCCTCGATTTCCGCGCGCTGGGATTGGACGCCCTCTACAAAGGCGAAGGATACGTCGAACGCCAAGTCACGGGCTGGGCGAAACGCTACAAGGATTCCCAGACCGACGAAATCCCCGATATCGATGCCGTTATCGCGTGGCTCATGGAACGCATCCCCCCGGACACCGCCGCCGTGCTTGTTCACAACGACTACAAGTTCGACAACATCGTGCTGGACCCCGCCGACCTGACCCGCATCATCGGCGTCCTCGATTGGGAAATGGCCACCATCGGCGATCCCCTCGCCGACCTCGGCACCTCCCTCGCCTACTGGATTGAACCCGGCGACGACGCCATGAAAGTCGTCCAATGCTTCATGACCACCGAACCCGGCGCACTGACCCGCCGCCAA
>JBHEKO010000695.1:0-13058 GCA_041859475.1 Candidatus Hydrogenedentales bacterium | reverse complement strand
CCGAAAGCCTGACGGTCAAGTGCGGCCTGCGGTCAAGAGCGAATTGCCTTGTTGCGGTGGCGTCCCGCAGTGGTGCAAAATGCGCTTGGAGTCCCGTGCAAGGTGAGTTGTCCCCTTGCCTTCTCTCGAAAGCGGTTTAGGAATCAGACATGAATCACCAAGACGACGCCCCCCCCGCAGACCCCTCGAACCCGTACAATATCGATTTTGCCAAGGAGAAGCGCACGAAGAGGATGTTCATCATCCTCATCGCAAGTGGGTTTGTCTTGGCGGCCATCCTGCTCGTTCTCGGCTTCCTCCTCGACAGCATAGCCAATCCCGTTCCCGAGCCCAAGCCAGCCATTCAGCAACCCGAGTCCGGACACCCACTCAATTCCAGAGCCTCCTTCCGGCCGACCTCATACACCGCCTGAAGCAGGTTCTCCACTCAAAAACAAGAAAGGCCGGACGCGTCCTTTTTTTGACGCGCCCAGCCTCGATACCGCCAGATCCGCTCGCAGGCTTCCCGAAGACGCCCCACAGCCTCCCGGCTAGCTTCCCGGGCGCAACCAGTACCGCTCCCCATCAAAATCAACACGACACGCCATCGAAAACGTTTTCGAGAGCACGTCCGCCGAGAGCAGTTCTTTCGGAGCCCCCTGGGCAACCACGCGCCCTTCCCCAAGCGCACAAACCTTGGAAATCCAGGGGCCGATCTCCTCGATGTGATGCGTCACGAGCAACATGGTCGGCGCATCCTCGCGCATCGCCAGCCTGCCCAAATCCTCAAGGAAGACCCCGCGAGCATGCGGGTCCAGTCCTGCACACGGTTCGTCCAAGACCAACAGCGCCGGTTTGCAGATCAACGCCCTGGCAATCAGCACGCGCTGCTGTTCCCCTTGCGACATCACCCCAAACGTCCGTTCCGGCAGATGCTCAATCCCCAGCGCAGCTAGAGCTTCCCGAGCCAGTATACCCTCTGCCTCCGAGTAGCGACGGTATACGCCCAGCGTCGCCTCCAACCCCGATTCCACAATCGACAAGGCCGTGTCCTCTTGCGGCAAGCGGCTTTCCAGCGACGAACTAACCCACCCAATTGTCTTCCGAAGCTCCCGGATGTCGCACTCCCCGAAGATTCTCCCCAACACAGTCACGGTTCCCTCGCTCGCCCATTCGTATCCCGTCACAATCTTGAGCAGCGACGTCTTGCCCGAGCCGTTCGCACCGATCAACGCCCAATGCTCCCCCTGACGTATCGTCCACGAGACTCGGTCGAGTATCCTGCGCCCCTTGCGTACAAACGTGATATGGCGTAATTCAACGGCATTCATTGCGTCCTCTTTCCGATTGATGTGAAGTGAACAATACCTTACCGAGGGCGCGCTGGCGGGGCTCAATTATCCCTGGTCGCTCCACCCGTCCGCCCCGATCAATGGAACGAACACGCAACCGGTTCCGCGCTCCTCGCGAAAGACGCCCTCGTGTCGCGTGATGCGAAACAACTCTTGCGATTCGCGTGCGCCCACGGGGCAAACCAGCCTGCCCCCTTCCCGCAACTGCTCGCAAAGCGTCACCGGCACGCGAGGACCCGCGGCCGTCACGACAATCGCATCATAAGGCGCGCTTTCCGCCCAGCCCAACGTTCCGTCGCCCATATGCACGGCCACGTTCGTGTACCCCAGGGAATTCAGAAGCGTACGTGAGCGAGTGGCCAACTCGGGCACGCGCTCGATACTTACTACCCGGGCTGCGATTTGGGCAAGTACCGCACATTGATAGCCGGACCCCGTGCCAATCTCCAAGACCACGTCGCCCGGTTGGATCGCCAGCAATTGTGTCATCAACGCCACCATAAACGGCTGCGAGATAGTCTGCCCATGGCCGATTTCAAGCGGACGGTCATCGTACGAATGCCCCTTCAGGCCGTCCGGGACAAAACACTCTCGCGGAATGGCTCCCATCGCTTCCAAGACGTTCGGATTGGAGATTCCTCTGCGCTTGAGCTGGACTTCAATCATCCGCGCGCGGTCCTCGGCATACGGGTCACTTGACGAATCGATGGGCTTCTCCCTCCCCATCCAGCGCCCGGCAATTCCCTCGCGCGGCACAGAAATCACCCCCGTCCGTAGATAGCAGCAAGTATGAAGAAGCGAGCAAACCATATCACGACAATTGCCGCAATCGGCCCGAAATCAACCGGCCCCATCGCAGGCAAGGCCCGCCGTATTGGCTTCACCAAGGGGTCGACGAGCTGAGGAATCCAGCGCCACCTCGCCGAATACAGATCGATCTCCAAGAAAGACGCAAGCCACCGCACGAGAATGAGAATCATGTATAGCGTCAGAAGACTATAAATCGCGCGTCCAACAATCATGAAAGCCGAAACTCCTTGACTCGCGTATGGATGGGGCCTTGAGGCGTTAATTCACTCGAAAATAATGACACACTCGTTGCCGTGAATGCACCAAACTCGGTCTCTCGTTCGCGTTCAATCAACCCCGCCAGTTTGTCAACGCTCGCACGCGACGCCGGGCCGACAGCATGCGACTTGGGTCCTTCGCCCTCCCGCACGCGCGCCAACGTAATGTGCGGGTGGAAGCTGCGCCCTTCCGCCTTCTGCCCGATGGCTAGCGCCCCCGATTCCGCGATGCCGTGTACGGATTCCAGTGTCTCCTCCGCAGGACCAACTCCTGCCCACACGACACTCGGCTTCCGGAGATTCGGGAATGCCCCGATGCCTCGTACCGACAATGCCACCGGTTGCGCTTCCGCGAATCGCGGCTCGACATGCGCAATCAACAAGTCTGCGTCGCGCTCCCCAATGTCCCCCAAAAAACGCAACGTCACGTGCATGGACTCGGCCTTCACCCACGACGCGCGGATACGAGCCTGTCTTAGACGTTCAGCGGCGTTCAGAAGTTGACGCTTGATCTCTTCGGGCAATTCAATCGCCACAAACGCCCGCATGGATGGCCCTCCTATCCTGCCGCACCCGTCCTTCTCCGAATATCGCCGCGAAGCCGTATGGAAGTCAATTGGAATTGCGTGGTAGCATGCAAGAAAAGGAATTCGTTCACATGCTTGAGAAACTGCTGGAACTTCTTGCCCCTCGTCCCGTCCCGTCGCCCGATGACCAACACGAAGTGCTGCGCCTCGCCACGTGCGTCGTGCTGCTTGAGGTTGCCGGGGCCGACAACGAGTTCTCGGCTGCGGAATGCGAGCATATTATCCAAGCGTTACGCACTCGATTTGAGTTGGATCAGGATCAAGCCGAAGAACTTATTCAAACGGCACAGGATCGCCGTCAAGAAAGCAGCGGACTCTGGAAATTCACCAACCAGATCAATCAGACGTGCCGGCTCAATGACAAGCTCGAGATCATTGAGGAAGTATGGCGCGTCATTTACGCCGATGGCACCCTCGACGGCCACGAAGACTATCTCGTGCACAAGTTGGCGGACTTGCTCAACCTCACACACCCACAGTTGATCGCGGCCAAACTTAAGGTTTCCCGGGCCAAACCCTAGCGCCAAGACTCATTCTACGCGAATCTCCACCCACACGATCTTGGCGTCGGCTGCTCCTCCACTCATCCCGACGGAGTTGTAACCATCCAGAAGCACGGATAACGGCGCAGAGAACCGGAAAGCCTTCTCGACACCTGGCAACACGCTCAAATCCTCGACCGCGCCCGCGGCATCGCATTTCGTGCCGTTCAGAGACACTTCCAGAGCCTTATCGTCAGCGGCCGCCGTCGTATCAAAGCCGATCACCACCTCGGCCTTTCCCGTCTCCGGCTTCGGACCGGCGTAAATCTTCACCACCGGATTGCCCGTGAGTTCCACAGGAAGCTGCGCGCCGTTCGATACGCCCGAAGGCACTGTGTCGTGATACGTACTCGCAAACCGCCGCGCCTTCCCTGTCAGAGTCTTCAGCGACACCCCTTCTTCAAGCAAGGCCCGATACGCCTCCACGCCCCCGTGCATCGGGGCCGGGTCCATGTAATTGAACAAATAGATGGCATCGGCCCCCCGCTGCAACTGTGCGGACGCAAACCCTCGCGCCGACTCCAGACTATTCACCACCTGCTTTCCGCCGGGGTAGGCTGCTATCAAGATCTCTCCCCCCGCCGCCAGCGTGATGTTCTTCGCACTGTCTCCCAATCGCGCACGCCATTCCTCGATGGGAATATCGAAATCGATACTCGCCCAGAACGGCGTCGGCACCAACATATCCACCAAGTCTTCTTTCACCCACGCGACTCCATCCATCCCCAGCCCCAACGCCGCGTCTGGAACCGCAGGCACCCGCGCGCCCACCAATACGGGATGCCCACGCTTCGCCGACCATTCGCGCGACAAGACGCGCACGTCTCGCATGAATTGCGTCAGGATAGCGCACCCCTCGGACTCCTTACCCGGCTTGAAGTGATAGCCAAAGCGCATCCAGTCCAATTCGATTCCATCGGCGTCGTAGCGCTCGAACAACTCTTTCAGATAGGCCATTGCATGTTCACGCACCTCGGGAATCCCGAAATCCAGCGCGCGGTCATGCCAACCACTCGTGCTCCCTGGAACCCGCCAATACTCCGGGTGATTCACCCAGAACGTGCTATGCATGAAATTCTTTGGGTTATCCACATCGTGAATGTCATTCATACGCATCGTGAGCCAGGGCGAGATTCCCTTCTCCCGGCTGCGCGCAATCCAAACTGCATACGGGTCCAAGCCGCGCTCGAACAGTAGCCGTGCGTTGTCCACCCACTTTCGGCAGACCTCGTTGTCCGCCGGAACCACTTGCTCCCCCACTTCCCAAATCGAATCCCTTACGGCGCTATCATGACTTGCCCGCATCGCATTGGGATTGAGAAACAGGTGGGTCACGGCCGTCCCCGCGTATTGGTCTACAAAGGCGTGCAGGCCTTCCATCGTCATCTCATCCGCGCTGCGGAATCCGTAGAAGTGGCTATTGTCTTCATTAATGATGAATGGGACCTGGCCGGAGGATGCCCCCGGCAAAGGTACGGACACCGAGAGACACAGCATGATCGCCGCAACCATAGTTCCCCTCTCCTTCTGCGTAT
Source organism: Candidatus Hydrogenedentales bacterium (assembly GCA_041859475.1). GTDB lineage: Bacteria > Hydrogenedentota > Hydrogenedentia > Hydrogenedentales > SLHB01 > JAIBAQ01. Next base: position 7,996 of record JBHEKO010000695.1, on the reverse strand, counting down.
GGCGCCCGCTCCGCGGCGAACGTCCTCGACATTGGTTCGAATCAAGAACGCCCGGCACTGAGACCGGGCGTTACAGAAGAATCAAACTCCGATATGGTCGACACGAGTCGCCAATCTAATTGCGCGTCAATTCGCCTGGGGCCCCGTCCCACGTCGCGCCCTGACCAAACCGGTAACGATACGTCTCTTTGCCGGTTTCATCCGTCTGAATGCTCGCGGATGCTGCCGCCGCCTCGGTCCGATTGGACTTGCGCTCCCCCTCGAAGACGCGATAGGAGTACTGCACGAGACCGATGAAGCCACGCTCCGTTGCCGAACTCCGCGACGTGGAGAACGCATCCAGGACGTGATACTCCTCGTATACTTTCACCTTCTTGAAGTACTTGCCGCGCATTTGGCTTTCTTCCTCGAAGACGATTTCGCCGTGGCGGCCGGCCAAATTCATTCGCTTGAGCTCGGTCTTTCCGATTCCATCCAAACGCTCCATCACCTTGTCCGTACCGGATACGTACCCCTCGGGCTTCTCGCCTATCCCGAAGTCATACTTCACCTTCTCAATGACACTTCCGCCGGATGTCGCGCACGAACAAACCGCCAGACAAACCAATAGGGCAAAAAAGGGTTTCAAACCTTATCTCCTTGCATGTGCATGTGGGTGCAGCTAGGACTACTGCTTACATGGATTCAACGGTCTCTACCGAAAACGCGCCCAAGGCACGTGCTCGGAAGGAATGGCTAGATTCTAAGGCATAGGCAACGGGGAATCAATCAGCTCACATAATCCAAAAGGCTTGGCTGGATGACCCTTGCCGCAGCGCTTAAGGCAGCCTGAAACGCATTGCTCTGCGCATTCAGTCGAAGAATAACATCCGCGAAATCCGCGTCGCGCGAATCCGACAGGAGCTGATCCAGTTGAATCTGAAAATCCTCTGTATCGTTATTCAGCGTCGTCAATCGATTCTGCACCGCGCCCAGACGCGACATTCCCTGCGTGAGTTGACCCCGGATCGTCTCCAACTCGTCAAGGCTCTGATTCTGCAGAACACTCTGGTCTCCCGCTAGCAACGCATCGCGAATATCAATCAACGTTTGGAAGACGTCTTGGGAACCCTGAAACAACGTCGAGCCGGGTTCGGTCACCTTGACCGAGACCCCGTCGGCCACCGCGACGGAAATCCGCTCGGAGTTTCCCTGATACGTCACCGCTGTAATGTCTCCATCGACATCTCGCGTGACATCGTACGCCTTTGTGCGCGTATGCGTACCGCCGAAGATGTATAAATTTCCTTCCTGATGATTCGCAGTATTCACGGCGCCTTCGAGAATCTGGTTGATCTCTTCCGCAATTGCATCCAGCGCCGCCTGACCTTCCGTCCCGTTCGCCCCCTGAAGCGTCAGTTCCCGCGCACGCGCCACCGCATCCAGCATCGTCTGAATCGAACTTACGGCCCCTTCAAGCTGCGGAGCCGCAGTGGACATATTGTCGATGTATTGCTGGTTCTTTGCCATGGTGGACCGCGTATTCATGGCCCGTCGAGCATCCACGGGATTGTCGGAAACAGTATTCACCCGAAGACCCGTCGACAATTGCGTCTGCAGATCCAGGATTCGCTTGCTTTGATCCTGAACGTTGGTGAGCAACCGTGAAAGGACGATTCCCTGTGTTACGCGAAGCGCGCCCATAGATTACCCCCGGTGATCGAGGAGCACCGACTCGGTTGGGCGTGCGGTCATCCCACTGCCCTGCTCCGTATAGTTGCCCGCAAGCCCATCGGAACAGACCTGAAAGCTGCTCAGCAACTGTTCCGTAATGTTCAACGATTGGCGCAGCAGCCGCGCATTCGTGCGAACGACCGCCCGATTGGCGGCTATCGATGATTTCAACCGTGCCTGCAACTGGCGTAGCCGCTCTTTCCACTCCGCAGGCACAACGCTTATCAGGTCGCTCAGGCAAGGATTTGCCTCTACGATTCCGCTTTCGTCCAATATCGGGCGAACCACGGCGCTCCGCGCCGCATGCGCCTGTGCCGTCTCGCGAATCAGTACCTCCAGAGCCTCCGTCCGCGCTTGGACGGCCTCGAGGTCCTGAGCTAACAACGCTTCATGCTGAGACTTGCAGACGAGCAGGAGATTCTCCTGACGCTCAATCTCGTCTTCAAGCAATTGACACAGCGTATCTAGATCCGTTTCCACAGCCATTATTCCTCAGTACTTCTCTTTCTATCGGCATCCTGAGCCAATCACTTGACTCCCAATGAGCCGCCGAAACCACTTACCGCCGCTTCCAAGGCTGCTCTGCCCCTCGTTTCCGCGGCATGCAACTGTTGCTCCATGAGTTTCGCCACACCGAACTGACCACTCTTCGCTATCTCGCCGCTCAACGAGTCATTGAGCATCTCCTGGTAGTACTCCGTTTCCTGGCCGCCTTTGAATAGCCCATCCTTCGGCACCGATTTTTGCATTTCCTGGAGCAACTGAAACACGAAGTAGTGCTCATACTCCTGCAACGCCAACTTCTCGCGCGACGCCTGCTGCGCAATTGCGCCCGTCCGGGCTTCCGTCACACTCGATAGTGGATTGACATAGAGCACTACATGATCTCCAAGTCTGCGTCCATTGCCCCAGACTCGCGAAGCGCTTGAAAGATCGAAATCATGTCGCGCGGCGTCACCTTCAGCTTGTTCAACGCCGCCGCCACGTCGCTCGCCGATGTCCCCTGAACCGGCATTAGAAATGCCTCTTGCTCCACGGCAACAAGATCCGTCACTTCATCCCTAACCGTCACGCCCGGCGACAAGGGCGCTGGCTGGCTTACCACCGGAGTAGTCGCAATCTGAATGCTCAGGTTCCCCTGCGCGACTTCGCACGGCTTGATCATCACCTCGCCGCCAACGACCAGTGTGCCCGTGCGCTCGTTGATGACGACCCGTGTCGGCAGATCCGACTCTACTTCCAGGTCCTGCAATTTGGCGATGAAGCCGATCAATTCAGATTGCATCTCTTGGGGGATGCGAACCGTGATCGTGCTTGCGCTCAGGGCCGATGCGCCGCCCTCGCCAAACTCTTTGTCCGCCGCAAGACGTATGTTTTCCGCTGTCCTGAAGTCCGGGCGCCGCAACAGCAACGCTACGCGGTCACCGTCTGTTATCGTCGATGGTACTTCCTGCTCCACGTAAGCGCCCATCGGCACGCGGCCCACGGTTACGTGATTCTTCCGCACCGACGCGCCTCCGCCTGCGTCGGCGTTGAACCCGCCAACTGACAGCGGACCCTGCGCCACTGCGTAAACGGTCTCATCCGTACCAGGTCCGTACAGAAACGTCTCCAGCAGCGTTCCGCCTTCGAGAATCTCCGCATCGCCGACAGCGCTCACGCGGACGTCGATCCGCGTTCCCTCTTTCGCAAATGCGGGCAAGGTGGCATCTACCATCACCACCGCCACATTGTCGGACTTCAAGTCGGCGACTTTTTCCACGTCGATATTCATCCGGTCCAGCATGCGCTGCATCCGTCGTAGCGCATCGCCCGTCTTGTCGCCTGTTCCCGCAAGACCCACGACGATGCCCACGCCCTTGAGCGTGTTTCCGCGCGCTCCCTGAATCTCGCACAAATCCTTGATGCGCGCCGCGCCCGCCACAGGCAGCAATAGCAGCCCAGTAAGCAAGACGCCAGTCAATTTCCAATGTAGTAGTCGCATCAAGAGTCCCCTAAACTCAGTACGGCGACACCCAGTCAAGCACCCTCGTCAGAATGCCGCGCCGCTGGTTGTTCCAAAGCGGCCCCTTGCCGCGCAGTTCGATGACCGCATTGGCAAGTTGCGCCGAATTCACCGTGTTTGCCGGCGTTATGTCGCGGGCACGCGCAATTCCCGACACCACCATGCGCGACTCTTCCCGGTTCAGTGTCAACACCTTTTCACCGCGAAGTGTGATTGTCGCGTTGTCGTGCACTTCCGTTACCGTGCACGTAACGGTCGTCTCCAACGTATTCTTGCGGGCCGTCTTGCCTGTTGTGCGTTGTTCATTCTTCATCCCAACGCTCCAGTTCGGCAACTTCTCCGCCGTTGTTATCCCAAATCCCGTGGGCTTCGGCGACACCAGAAACGAGTTGTCTCCGGCATTCGCTTCCGATTCCACGTCAGATTCCTTTTTCGTGTTCGTGTTCGCGTCCGTCTGTGCATCTATCTTCTCCTCGACAAGAACGGTAATAATGTCGCCCACCGCGAATCGAGCCTTTTTCAACGTCACCAACGTTCCCTGCGTGGCGGTCTTCTGGGAAAACAGCGAATCCCCCCAGCACGAGGCCGACATCACCACTGCCGTCAATATCACCGCTATCGCTCGTGAGCGCATGCTTTCCTCCCTACTCCACAACGACGATACCGTCTTTTCTAACGATTCCCGAAAAATCCTGCTTCGAGTCGGGATTCTGGCACGTCAACAAGTCCCCCACTCCTGCGTTTCCCATGGCGCGCGCCCTCGAGCGTATCAACAATCCCCCCGCACGCGTCTCCACAGAAATCATCTGATTCCGCTTGATGAGTTGCGGCGCGACAAACTGCCGCGGCGACACAACCTGTCCCGCAAACAGCATTGTTCTCGCTGTATTACCCACCAATTCCTCGGGGTTCGTCGAGTAGCTCCCAGGGCGTAGCGAAGACATGGATCGCTTCTCGAAATGAACGTCCGACGCCGAAATCAACTTGCCGCGGATGATATCTCCCGAGGCCACAAGCACATCCGTCGTCGCGTCCACATTCGCTTTCATCATCACGCTACGCTTCACGTCCCCGTCCACGCGGATTTCCCCTCGGAAGACCGTGGGGCCCACCCAGCGATACTGAGGCTGTGGCGACCACTTGATTGAAAGCTCGCCTTCAGGCACCACGATGTTCTGCGCCTGATGCTGCACTTCGATTTCCGTGTCTTCAATCTTCCACGGAATCTGAGACTCGATATAGGAGAATAGATCTTCGGCGAGAATGTCCTGCGTCAACTCCATCGAAAGGGTTTTCGCCACAACGGCGTTCGCCCCGTCAAGACTTATGTCGGTCGACTCGATCCCCGAATTCTCAATCCGCGCAAGAACCAACGACGCATCCAACCGCTTTGACCCGCCCGGTGCAGCCGCCCCCGACAATTCGATCTGTTGCAAGGCCGGTGCGTTGTCTCCCTTGATCTCCGCCACCTCGCCCAAGGTGACCATTGGCCCCTTTACATAGGCCTCGGTCTTCAACATAACCGTGTCGGCCGGTTCCGCCCACGCAACCGCCACGGGGAGGACCACTGCCATCGCGATTCGGAATGTCCGCGCGAGTCTCATGTCCCGTTCCTCACCCTACCGTTAACGTCTCACGTTGTTTGCGGTTTGCAGCATCTCATCCGACGTCTGAATGACTTTCGAATTTGCCTCGTAGGCGCGCTGCGCAATGATCAAGTTCAAGATCTCTTCCACTACCTGGACGTTGGAATTCTCCAAGAACTGTTGCTGCAACGACCCCAGTCCGTTGATACCCGGTTGCCCCGCCACGGGCGGTCCCGATGCCTCCGTCTCCTGGAAGATATTTTTGCCGAGACTTGCGTCAAGTCCCGCGTTATTGATGAACTTCACCAACTGGATTGTTCCAAGGTTGGAGGGGGTCGTGGAGCCGGGTACCGTTACCGATACCACGCCGTCTTGCCCGATGGACAGCTCTTTGAAATCGTTCGGGACTGTGATTCCAGGCGTCAACGGAAACCCGTCCGCCGTTACGAACACGCCGTTCGCATTGATTCGAAAACTGCCGTCTCGCGTATATCCCGTCGTACCGTCTGGCAGCTCCACCTGAAAGAAGCCGTCTCCCTCGATAGCCATATCGAAGGGATTGTTCGTCTGAATCAAATTTCCCTGAGAAAACGTCTTCGCAACCGAAACCGGACGCACGCCGTGTCCAATGTGAATACCCGCGGGGATAATCTCCCCCGCAGCCGTCTGTGTGCCCGCCGGCTTCACCGTCTCATACAGCAAGTCCTGGAAGTTCACGCGGCTCTTTTTGAAACTTGTTGTGTTGACGTTGGCGAGGTTGTTGGCGATGGTGTCAATGTTTGTCTGTTGACCCACCATGCCCGTCGCCGCCGTGAACAGTGCGCGAATCATGTCTTGCGCTCCTTATTAAGCCGGTGAACCCACATCGTTGATAAGACGCCCCACGGTCTCGTCAACGGTGGTGATGACTTTCTGATTCGCCTCGTAGGCCCTCAGGCCCAACAGCATCTCTGCCATCTCCACCGGAGCCTGAACGTTGGACGATTCAAGCGCACCTGAGACTACGCGCGTATCTTCCGCGTCGATAGCCTGCGCAGCAACCGCATCCGAGGCAAAATAGAGATTGTTGCCCGCTTGCTCGAGCAGCCTCGGCTCGGCAAATTCGACAAGCCGGATCTGGCCGGCCACTTGACCGTCTACCGACACTTGGCCGGTGTCGTCGATGGTCACTCTACCCTCGCCGACGTCAAGCGGTCCTCCGCCCGACGACTGAATCTTGAAGCCGTCCGGCGTGGCCAACTGACCGTCGAGGTCCACGATGAATGTGCCGTTACGCGTGAATCGCTCGCCGTCCGGCGTCTCCACTCCAATGAAGCCGGGGCCGGTAAGCGCAACGTTCATCGGGTCGTCGGTTGTGATGATCCCCCCCGACTGCAGGTCCGTGTATGTCGCCAACACCTTTAGGCCGCCGCCGGGGCCGCGCTCGGCATTCAACTGGGCCGCAGACCCCATTTCCCCCAGAAAGACTTCCTTGAAGCCTTTCGAGATCGGATTCTGGCGCTTGAAGCCAACCGTCGCCGAGTTCGCAATGTTGTTCGCGATGACGCTGTGGCGATCTTCCAATGCCATCATGCCAGTCGCTGCGGCATACAGGCCTTGTATCATCGCCCACCTCCCCGTTCGTCGGACTCTATCTCAATCGCCTTTCGGCGCTTCTCTCGGCAGCCCGGCGTTGCTTAGGGATGGTTCGACGACACTCTAGGGAAAGTACCGCCGACGCCGGGCCGACCACTCACGAGCGACCTGCTATGGGACAGGTCGAGTGGAATTAATGCAATGAATGTGCCAAGGTAGCGACTAGCGGTAAAATGGCGAAAAATAGAGACTTCTGGCGAATCACGGGTGAGTCCGGTGGCAAGTGTGCAGGTAATTCCTGCCCGGCGTGGGAAGTTTCTGCACCAAAAGTCTCCGGCAGCACTCTCGTACAAGGGACAGCCCCTCGCCGCTCAAAGTGAGTCTGCGTCACTCTGTAGTTGTCCGTATTCGTCCGTGCAGGTCCGTGTTGGAGGAAAGCCATGAGCGTACCCAAGTCCCAAGTCCGCGCCCGACTCCGCGCCGCACGCGCCGCCATGCTACCCCGCGATGCCCAAACCCGGAGTGCTGCCGTACACGCCAACTTGCTGCTACTGCCCGAATTCTGGGCAGCCTCCCTCCTCCTCACTTACGTATCCATTGACAATGAAGTGGATACGCGCACGATCATACGTTCCGCCCGCGAAGAAGGCCGCCGAATTGCCATCCCCCGCATTCGCACGGACAACTCCATGGATTGGGTCGAGATTCAATCGCTGGATGGGCTCAACCCCGGCAAGCACGGGATACCGGAACCCCCCTCAGCCGCCCTGCCTTTGGCGCCCTGTCTTGATTCCGTGGTACTCGTGCCCGCTCTCGCATTCAATACGGCGGGGCACCGCATTGGATTTGGTGGAGGGTATTTCGACCGGTTTCTCGCCGGATTTGGGGGTGTCTCAATCGGCTTGGCGTACGACTATCAGGTAATCGAACCGTGGCAGCCGGCCCCTCACGACCGCCCTGTCCAGTTCGTCGTCACCGAAAGCACGGTCTACCGTGCAACCCCTTCTTCGGCCTGAAGCAATTCCAACCCGCGCTCAACGTGGCCCGGCGTGTACGCCCCTCCGGCCACTGGCATCCAACGAATTCTACCATCCGCACGAAACCACGTGAGCTGGGG
>JBHEKO010000662.1:0-20475 GCA_041859475.1 Candidatus Hydrogenedentales bacterium | reverse complement strand
GGTAATGGTCTGCGCGCCGACGCCGCAACCCGCCTCCAGGACGGTGGTGCCCGCGGGGTACGCAGTGTCGCAATGGAGAAGCTCCGTAAGGGTGGTAGCTTGGTCAACGAGGCGATAGGCCTCGCGCGGCGTGTAGCCATGCACGTAGTCTGTACTCACGAGTTCCCCCTTCGCTGACACGCAAAGCCGATGTGCACGTGAGAGCATACCCAATAGGAGAATCACAAATCACTGCGGCGCAGTGCTATACTTGTTGCCGAAGGAGCTGCAAACAGAGAGGTGTACGCCAGTGGACGCAAATCAGCCACGTCAAGTCATTTTGAAGCTGCGCTTTATGAGTAGTCTCCCATTGGATTTGCGCGACAAGGTCGCGGATGTCTTCGTGAAGATATCCGAGCAGCGCAGTGTCCCGGCGGGAGGGGTCTTCATTCACGAACACGAGAACGTAGACGATAGGGGCTTCATCCTGTTGTCCGGGAAGATCCTTGTTCGCAAATCGGAAGCACCCGACGCAACGTGCGACGCTCCTGAGATCCTGGGAGAGATTCAGCAGTTCAATCCAGCCCATAAGCGGACGGCTACCCTGTCGGGGGCGGTGCCTTGCGTCGTAATGCGGTTTAAGTGGAGCGATCTCTGGAACACGCTGAACCAGGAACTGCTTCCAGGACAGATTGAAGAAGTTCGTAAGGCCCTGGAAATGCATGCGTGGGAACTCTTCATGCGCTGAAGCGCACCATCCACTTCGTCCCGTGCGATTTCTTGCCCCCCTCATTCGTATACTGAGGTAGGAGCCAACACACGGGACCGACAACACGTTGAGCAATGAAGTCGACAGCTCTTATTGGCTGGCATGCGAGGGAGACTCGCAGGCCTTTGAACGCATGTGCGTCGACCTGGCCGGTCCCATGTACGGGTATGCGCTGAGTCTCGTGGGGAACCGGCATGCCGCCGAAGACCTCGTTCAAGACACCCTCATGCGCCTGGTGGACCTCATGCGACACGAAAAGCTGCGGAATCGCTCAGGGACGGTCCGTTCGCTGGTATTCACGATGTTGCACAACTTAGCGATCGACCGACGGCGAACGGCAAAACGGGTAGTCCCGTTGGACGACACTATTCCAGCGCGTGTGGACACGACGCTGGAGCAGGCGGCGTTGCGTGATGAAATCGACGTGGCCTTGGCCCAGCTCCCTGCGAACCATCGCGAGGCAATAGCGTTGCGGGAGTTTGGGGGGCTTTCGTACGACGAGATAGCGAAAGCCCTGAATGCGACGCTCCCGGAGGTGCGGACATGGATACACCGGGGGCGCAAGCAACTGGCGGTCTTGCTAAGCCGCCACGGCGGGTATGCGACGGCGAAAGAGGATAGGTCGTCATGATGTGCGACGAGACAAAACTGTCGGAATACTTCGACAACGAGCTTTCTGCTGAGGAGCGCCGCGCGGTCGAACGTCACCTTGACGGGTGTCCATCGTGCAGGATTGCCTTGGGAAGCTTTGCGCGGGTACGGGTATCGTTGGGTGCGTACCAAGCGCCGGGTGACTTTGTTGCGGCTCTTCAGAAGAATTTGATGGTACAACGCCAGACGGCGGCTCAGGGGCGAACCGTTCGCCGTATCGCGTGGACGGCTGCCGCCGCCTTGGCCGCGACCGTCTTGTTTGTGCTTGCGACGACCCTTCGATTTGGCACGGAGCGGCCTTTCTCAGGGACTCCGCCGACTCGCGATGTTGCCACCATCCCTGGACCACAGAATACGCCGGAGATACCAGTGCCTGAGCCTGAGCCTGATGTGGTAAATCCCCCGCAGCCCCCCGATGCAGTTCCGTATGTCCAGGTTGAACTTCCGTCTATCGACAACCAGCCGTCTCCTGCGCAGAGCGCGTCCGCCGTGACAGAGGGTGTGCCCGAGAAACCGAAGGCGGAGAGCAAACCGGAAAAGAAACCCGTGCCGGTGCCTCAAAGAAAGACCGCAATAAATCTATTGCCGCCTGTTCAGCCCAAACCCAAAGTAGAAGAACCGAAACGCGAGACGCCACCCCCGCCGCCAACGGTCGTAGAAGAGCCGGCGCCCCCTGCTCGGGAAATGACACCTGAAACGGTGCCACCGCTGGTCCCTGAAGAGCCGATTGAAACCACTCGTCCGCCCGACAGAATTAGGGTGGCATCCGCATCCGGAAAGGACCTTGCCCCTCTGCCGATTGAATTGCCACAACCTTACTTTGGGGGGACGCCCCTCGATTATTTCAGCGCGAACCTCGAAGAAAAGAGCTATAAGCCGCGCGAGCCGATCATGGCTCCCAAAGGCGCTGTGAACCTTGCCAAAGGCAAAACCGTCACGAGTAGCAACACCAACCCTCGGCTGGGCAATCTGGCGTTTGTCACCGACGGCGAAAAGGGCTACCAGAACGACAATCTTCTTGAGCTGTCCCCTGGCGTCCAGTGGGTGCAGATCGACCTCGGAGTGACTTCCGAGGTCTACGCCATCCTCGTGTGGCACTTCCACGCAGCCGACCGCGTGTACTTCGACGTTATCGTCCAGGTGTCCGATGACCCCGAGTTCACGAAGGGCGTGAGCACCGTATATAACAGCGATATCGACAACTCCTCCGGCCTCGGCGTTGGCAAGGACAATGAGTATATCGAGACCTACGAAGGCCGCCTCGTCGACGCCAAGGGGGCGAGGGGGCGGTACGTCAGGCTCTATTCGCAGGGGAACACAACGGACGAATTGAATCACTATACGGAAGTGGAAGTCTTCGGAATCCCAGCAACTCAAGGTGAATAGAGGTGCGCCAAGGTTTCCCTGGGAATCAGCAAACAGGACGCGTTGATTCCTTTCATCATTGCAGTTGTCAGGCGAGATGCTATAATTGCTCTGGTAAACTGGGAGTTGCTTCAATGCCCTACAAAGGATATGTAAAGGACGGCGTAATCGTCACGACTGAAGCCGTCGATTTGCCTGACGGAACCCTTGTCGAATTTCGTCCGGTCAAAGCACCCAATGGACAACACCATCCTGATGTAGAACGGTTCGCTGGCGTCATTAGGGCTGATTTTGAAACTCACGACGAGTATTTCGAGCACCTTCGAAAGAAGCACGAATGAAGGTTTTGCTTGACCTCAACGTGATGCTGGATTTTCTGCAGCGCCGGGAGCCATTCTTCGCTGATGCCGCTTCGATAGTTGACGCAGTGCTTTACGGGAATATCGTAGGTGTTTTGTCATCTTATGAAGTGACAACGCTTTCCTATTTTCTCGAAAAAGGCGCCACGAAAGATCGAGTATCTAGCACGCTGCGTTGGCTTCTCGAAACGTTCGAGATCGCGCCGCTCAACAAAGAGATGCTTGATAGCGCGCTGGAATTACAGTTCCCCGATTTCGAAGACGCAGTGGCAATCATTTCGGCAATGCGCGTGGAGTGTTCGCACATTATCACACGCAATACGCGTGACTTCATCGGAGCGCCTATCCGTGTTCTTAACCCGGCGGAGTTCATGAATACTATCTACAATCGTTGATGGCAACCGGTTTTACCCCGGAAACACGGCGTCTACTTCCGCAAGCTCTTTCTTCGTGAATTCCAAATTATCGAGAGCCTTGACGCAATCGATGACTTGTTGCGGCGTGCGCGCGCCGATCAGGGCGCTCGTGACGCGCGGGTCGCGGAGGGTCCACGCGATCGCGAACTGCGCCATTGTCTGGCCGCGAGCATCGGCGAGTTCCGCCAATCGCCGGACGCCTTCGACGATCTTTGATGTTACCTGATTCTCCTGCAGGAAGCCGTCCGGGTCGGCAGCGCGCGACTCTTTGGGAATCGGCGTGTTCGGGTCGAGATACTTCGACGTGAGCATGCCCTGCGCAAGAGGGCTGAAGACAATGACTCCTGCGCCATGCTTGTCCGTGTGCTTCAGAAGGTCTTTCTCGCTCCAGCGGGTCAGCATGTTGTAGCAGGGCTGATGAATCGCGATGGGCGTCCAATCGTGCTTCTTCATCGTTTCCACGGCGTTCACGAAATCCGAGCCACGGTAATTGCTGACACCGGCGTACAAGGCTTTTCCCTGCCGTACAATAAGGTCGAGCGCGCCGAGGGTTTCTTCCAACGGGGTATTGGGGTCGGGACGGTGGTGATAGAAGATATCGACGTAGTCCAATCCGAGCCGCTTGAGGGATTGATCCAGGCTGGCGACAAGGTACTTCTTGCTTCCCCACTCGCCGTAGGGTCCGGGCCACATAAGGTAGCCTGCCTTCGAAGAGATGATAAGCTCGTCGCGATGTCCCGCGAATTCGTCGCGAAGAATCCGGCCCACACGTTCCTCGGCGCTGCCGGGTTCGGGGCCGTAGTTGTTGGCCAGATCGAAGTGGGTGACGCCGAGGTCGAACGCCGTCCGCATCATCGCCACGCAATTCTTGTGATCGGCCCGCGTGCCAAAGTTGTGCCACATGCCCAGCGACACGGCGGGCAGTTGAAGCCCAGTCCGTCCGCAACGGCGGTATTGCATATGGTCATATCGGCCGGACTTGAAAGTCATTGGGGGATACCTCGCGGGGTTAGGCGTGTAAATCGAGGCAATCTTTGCTCGAATCTAGATGGAATATACGGGAGTACTGGCACAGGATCAAGGGTTCGATTTCGTGCATGGCGATAGGCGAAGCGCCCCCAAGACCAGCTTGGGGGCGCTCGGATTCCTGATAGCGATTTCGGCTAGTTGGCGACAGTGAATACGGTGGTATTGTCCTTTGTGACGACATTCGCGTCCGGCAATGCCACGCCGTTCCAGGTCGCTTTCCAACCTTCGAATCCCGCGACGCCCAGACGTTTTGCGCTGCCTCGTGCGGTGATTGCCACGTGCTTGGCGTCATGGTCGAACTTCAGATCGATGTAGGGTACGCGGCAATCGAGGCGCACCTCAGGCTGGTCGTAGTTAATGCGAACGAAACTGGCGTCGGCCATGGTAAGCCGCATGACGCGTCCGGCCGTATCGAGTTTGCGCTCCAGGAATTGGGCGTTCGATTCAAAGGCCATCAACTTGTCGGGATTCTCGCACGCGCTGCCGAACCACAAGGAGCGCGGGAAGTTGGTCCAGGATTGAACGTTGATCAGAACAAGACGCTCGCCGTCGGGGTCGGTCTTGTGCATGTTTGCCTGACACCACCCCACAAACCTCTCATCGTTGACGAGTAGCGTCGGGCTCTGGTGGCGAATCCAGTAATTCGAGTCGAAATGTACAGGCTCCTTGCCGAGAACGAATTGCGCCAACGGGTCATTGAATGGTTCATCCGAGCGGGCCATGCGTCCCAACAACTTGGAGTCAAGGGCGAGGTCCCAACGCAGCAGTTCCGTGCGCCAGAAGAGGGAGCGTTTCGGATTTTTCACCGGGTCTGCGGCGAGTTCGTAGATGAGGGAGTTTGTCGCGCGCATGGTTTCGGTGACCACGGCGTATGGCCGCCCTTGGGGATCGATGACGCCGAAATTGCAGTCCTCGGCATAACCGTCCCACTCTTTTGCGAGGTCGTCGTCCGGATACTTGTACCAGGAGATGCCGAGATGGGTGGGGATAGACGCAACAGCAGCGACATAGGACAAGTATCCCACGCCACGTTCCGCTTGCGTCTTCACTGTCGGAAGCGCCCCCATCGTATTCGGGTGCAGCGTGTCTCCGCCTCGGAACGAGATTTCCGTCGTCATCGTGGGACGCCCCGTCGCGGCGGCGATGGCAGGAAGGATGGTAAACACCTGCGTCAAGACACGGTCGGGTAGCATGTTGTAGAGATTCATGCTGATCACATCGCAATACGTCCCCAGGGACTTCAGGATTGCGGGATGCGGCAAGGGCGCGTTAATCATGCGCGTGCCCAAGTTCAGATGGTTAGGGGCGACGGCTTTTGCTGCTTTGGCGGCCGTGCCGAATCCGCGTTCGGCAACCGCGGCAATCCATGCGTCCTTCAGGCCCCCTATCGATGGAACGTCGCCTTCGACATTCATGATGTCTTCGACTTTGGTGACGTTGTAGGTTTTCCAGTCCTGGGCCAAGGCATCGGGCTTGTCGGCGTAGTAGGCGCGCGCCACTTCCACGAAGGCCGCGCGCGCGGGAGCATCCTTGGCCGTGTGTGTAATGGCCTCATACCAGCCTTCCAAGCTGATTTCGTTTACCATGAAATACCCTAACAGCAACGGGTCATTTGCGATGGGGCCGAGTACTCTCTTGGCCTGTTCTTCACACTTCTGGGGCCATTCCGGTGTGAACACATCGGGGAACGACACCCAAGGGGGAAGACCCGCGAGCCGCCCTACAGGGAGTTCGGGAAGTCCATCCATGCGGAAGAAGTTCACGTTGACTTCATAGGGGAGTCCGGTCGACTTCTCGGCTGAATTGAATCCCCAGGATTTGAGGCGAGGTACGTCCTTCGGATCGCCGGCCCACCCCATCTGTAGCCAGAAGTAGGCGTTGCCCTCCGGGGTGATGAACCACGTGCGCCCGCCCAGGGTTTCAACGTGGAAGAAGCCGGTCTTTTGGCCTTTCAAGCCCGTCCAACCGCCGTACTGGTCGAGGTCGCCGCGGACAGATTCCCCCATCGGCAGGTCCGGAGCTATCACGGCCGGACTCATATCCGGAGGCATTGCGGCTGACTCGGCGGCATTGGCCGGCAGGGCAAACGAGGCAGAGATTGCGGCAAGCGCCACCGCGGCGCACCAGTTCCAGTAGCAGAATCTAGTAAGAAGTAGTCTCATCGGTAGTCTCCATTGGTCCCCCCAACACGAATTCCGTGCTCCCTCGGAGCATCCGGAAGCCGAATCGTATCACGGATTGGGGGGGTGTCGCACCGTCGCGGTCTGCATTTAGGAGGGGGTAGCCAAATCGGAGATCTTGCTGTATAGTGATGTCCACGCACTTAGCTGTACGTGCTGCTTGATGTCCTATGTGGTCGGATGTATTGGAGGCGTCCCGCTTTATGAGCGCCCCCCTGCGCACACCTATCGATTTGGAGTATGCCCATGTTTCGCATGGGCAAGTCTTCGTTATCCCCAACCGATGCAAAGGGTGCAAGTTCTGCATTGAGTACTGTCCAAAGCAAGTGCTGGGTTATTCCGAGGACATCAATGAGAAGGGGTACCACTTTCCCGTAGTCGCCAAGGGGAAGGAATTGGAATGCATCCACTGTCGCTTTTGCGATTTGGTTTGCCCGGAGTTGGCGATCTTCACGCGCGAAGTTGAAAGCAGTGCCGCAATCCTCGGAGACGAACGTGTCTAGCCCCAATCCCCCCCCCCTTACGAACGAACCGGAAATAGAAAGCCGCAGGGTACTCACAGGCGAACACTTCATGGTGGGCGATCATGCCTGCGCGGAGGGCGCACTGGCCGCTGGGCTCGATTTCTATGCGGGATATCCGATTACGCCATCGACCGAAATCATGGAACACCTGGCGGACCGCTTGCCACGGGTAGGAAGCAAGTTCGTCCAGATGGAGGACGAGATCGCGAGCATTGCCGCGATTATCGGCGCATCCGCGGCGGGCGCGCGTACCATGACGGCGACCTCCGGCCCTGGTTTTAGTTTAATGATGGAGAATATTGGGCTGGCGGCCATGATGGAAGTCCCTATCGTGATTGTCGATGTGATGCGCGCCTCTCCTTCCACGGGCCTGCCCACCTCGGTCGGCCAGGGAGACATCATGCAGGTTCGGTGGGGTTCGCATGGCGACTACGGGGTCGTGGCGTACACCCCTTGCTCGCCACAGGAGTGTTTCGACCTAACCATTGCCGCCTTCAATACGGCGAACCGCTACCGCATCCCCACCTTTGTGATGATGGACGAGATTATCGGGCACATGACAGAGCGGGTGGTGATCCCGGAGGAGTCGATGATTCCGAGGATGGGTCGCCCTCGGCCCAGCACCGTGCCCGGTGAGGGGGTCTTTTACCCCTATGGCTTGGAGGACAGCCTTGTTCCCCCGCTGGCCCATGCGGGCGAAGGCTACAAGGTTCACATGACGGGGCTGACGCATGACGAGCGAGGCTACCCGTTGCTGAACGCCGCCGCCCACGAGAAGCTGGTGCACCGTTTGGTGGACAAGGTTCGGCTGAATGCAGAGAAGATCCTGCAATTCGAGGAGATTATGGTCGACGACGCCGAAACGGTCGTGGTCGCGTTCGGGTGTACGGCGCGGTCGGCGCGCCGTGCGATCGCCCTGGCGCGAGCGGAGGGGGTGAAGGCGGGACTCTTGCGTCCTATCACCATCTGGCCCTTCCCCGAGACGCGTATCCGCAGGCTCCTGGAAATGGGGAACGTCAAGAAGTTCGTTGTGCCGGAAATCAACCTCGGCCAAATCTGCCGGGAAGTCGAGCGTCTGACGGCGCTTCCCGTCTTGCGTATCAATCGCGCGGGCGGGGCCATGATCACCCCGGACGCGATACTGGAGGAAATCCTAGGATGAGTGTCGCGGCGCCGCCTCGAGAGATCCACACCGATTCGCATCCGTCCGACCAGCTAATGCGGGCGGAACGCCTCCCCCATATATTGTGCCCCGGCTGTGGGATCGGTTCGGTGATTCATTGTTACGTGGATGCAATTGCCGCGTCGGGAATTCCGGAGAACCGCCATGTCTGTGTTTCCGGAATCGGGTGCAGCGGACGTGCGGCGGGCTACGTCAATGTCAATTCGTATCATACGACACACGGGCGCAGCATACCCTTCGCGCTGGGGATCTCGGTTTATAACCCTGAGTTGCACGTGACGGTAATCAGTGGGGACGGCGACCTGACTTCGATCGGTGGGAACCATTTCATACACGCGGCGCGGCGCAACGTGGCGCTGCTGGTCATCTGCATCAATAATTTCAACTACGGAATGACCGGAGGGCAGGCAGGTCCGACGACCCCACTCAGCGCTATGTCGAGCACGACGCCTTTCGGCTGTTGGGAGCGCCCGTTCAATTTGCCTCACCTGGCGCACGCGGTGGGCGCGTCGTATGTTGCGCGGTGGACAGTCCTGCACGTGCGGCAGCTTCGCAACTCGATACTTCGAGGAATGCAGAAGGAGGGCTTTCGATTCATTGAGGTCCTGTCGCCGTGTCCGACAGGATTCGGAAGGCCTAACGATATTGGCGACGGTCTCATGGAGATGCAGAACTACATGCGGCGCTGTGAGGTGCGAAATGGGCCGGACCTTCACGACATCGACATCGACCTGACGCACCCCGACAGTTCGATCATCGTGGGTGACTTCATCGACCTGGATCGTCCCTCGTTCCGTCCGATCATCTCGGGGCCAGTTCCAAAGATCCCTTCTCCCGAATCCTGGGCGATGGTAAAGCCGACCCAAATCAAAGAGGAGCCGAATGGGAAATAACGGCACGAGTGCGAACGGAATTACGGAGGTCCGCATCAGCGGCTACGGCGGACAGGGCGTCGTGCTCGCGGGCATGCTCTTGGGAAAGGCCGCCTCTCTGCACGACGGGAAATGCGCGGTGTTCACCCAGTCCTACGGGCCGGAAGCGCGGGGCGGAGCATCGTGCGCGGACGTCGTGGTCTCCGACAATCCCATCGATTATCCGCTCGTATCGCGCGCGGATGTGCTGGTCGCCTTGTTTCAGGAGGCCTATGTGCGGTTTCGGCCCACGCTGAAGCCGGAAGGTATTCTCATTCTCGAATCCGACCTTGTTCACCCCCACGAATCACTTGGACGATACCACTCGATTCCCGCGACGAGGATGGCGGAGGAGCTTGGCCGGAAGGTGGTGGCTAACGTGGTTGTGCTGGGGTATCTCGTTGGGCTGACGCGTGTGGTCTCCCGTGCGGCGGCAGAGGCTGCCATACGCCAGACCGTGAAGCCAAAGACCGTGGAGTTGAACCTGCGTGCATTTGACGCAGGATTTGTGTTGGCTGCCAAGGGAGATTGATGCCATGGATGGGGCGGTGCTGGTGATTGGAGCAGGCATGGCGGGTCTGCGCGCCGCGCTGGACCTGGCAAAGAATGCCGTGCGTGTCGTTCTCGTGGATCGGGAGCCGGTGATCGGCGGGGTTATGGCGGCCCGGCTTGCAGACAAGTCGGAGAACTTCGATTTCGCGCATGGCGCCGAGATCCCCAGGGTCGATGAAGTCGCTGCCAATCCGGCGATTGAGGTCCTGACGCTTTCCGAAGTGGAAAGCGTGACGGGAGCGCCGGGGGCGTTCGAAGTCTCTATCGTGCAGCACGCGCGGATTGTCAACGACAGGTGCACGCGCTGCAACCGATGCCACGCCGTGTGCCCCGTCGTGGTTCCAAACCAGTATTACTCCGGCATGAGCCATCGGAAGGCGATCTACACGCCGTTCTTTGAGGCAGTCCCCTCCAATTTCGTCATCGATCTCGATAGCTGCCTCAACCGGCCGCCCAACTATCTTCCGTGCGCCCGTTGCGTGGAAGCCTGCGAAGATCATGCAATTCATTTCAACGTGCCTCTTGAAGAGAGGTTGTCAAGAAAGGTGAGCGCGATCGTACTGTCGACGGGGTTCCGCATGGGGGAGCCGGAGTTATTGCAGAAACATGGATATGGGACGCATCCGGATATCGTCACCTCCATGGAACTGGAACGTCTGATTACACCCGGAAGCCCGACGGGCGGATTTGCCGAAAGGCCATCCAACGGCAGTTCGGCGGACAACGTACTCTTCGTCATGACGGACGTATCCCCGTTTTCGACGGCATGTGCCGCCGCGCAGTGCGACCGGCTTGTCCAACAGGGGGTCAAGGCGGTAACGGTCTTGCATCCGAAGGAGACATCGCGAGGCGAGTCTTTTCGCGACTTCTGGTCGCGGGTCGCGCAACGAAAGGTGACCTTGGCCGACGGCGAGCTGGAGCGCATCACGGCAGATGAGGACGGCCCATTCAAGGTGCGTTACAAGATCACGGGGGATCTCATGAGCGCGGTCCAGGAATTCGACATGGTCATATTCACGACGCCGGTGTTGCCCCCTCCGGGTCTGAAGAAGACGGCTGATATTCTTGGCATCGAGTTGGACAACGACGGCTTCGTGAAACCGGGCAATCGCGATTGGGGGCTCAATGCCACAACCCGGCTTGGCGTGTACGTAGCGGGGTGTGTGTCCCGTCCAAAAGACATTCGCGACAGCATTGCCGAGAGCAAGGCCGCTGCCGTCTGCGCCATGCGGCATGTGGAGCGGACTCCGTTCGATCAGGATGAATTGCTGGGAGCCATCCAGCACAGCGGGGTGATGATTAACGGCCGCTGGCTGACCGAGGAGGAGCTTCGCCAACGGCTGGAGGGCTTCTTGTTCCAACTGATGGGGGCGCAATCCCAAGAGTAGGGATAGCGCAACGCGTGGGCAATTCGCGCCCCTTACTGCTGGCGGCGTCCGATGAGGCTCATGAACTCCATCCGCGTGGCTTCTTCGTCGTGGAAACTGCCAAGCACCGAAGACGTGATCATGATCGAGTTCTGCTTTTCGACGCCGCGCATCATCATGCACATGTGACGGCATTCCAAAACGACGCCGACCCCTTCGGCTTTCGTCACATCCATGATGGTACGCGCGATCTCCGCCGTCAGGCGTTCTTGAATCTGCAAACGCCGCGCGTGGTAGTCGACGATCCGCGAGAGTTTGCTGAGGCCGAGGACTTTCTTGCGGGCAATGTACCCTATGTGGCAGTAGCCAAAGAACGGGAGTATGTGGTGCTCGCAGAGGCTGTAGAGCTCAATATCGCGTGAGATAATCATGTTGTTCGCGGGCGACTCGAAGACGGCCCCGTTGATGGTCTTTCGGATGCTTTCGCGATACCCCGCCGTGAGATCCTTGTAGGCTTGCGCAACCCGTTGTGGAGTCTTTTGCAGCCCCTCCCGCTCCGGATCTTCTCCGAGCTCGATGAGCAACTCGCGAATCAGCTCTTCCACGCGCTTGATGTTCATAGCGACAACCTCGCTCGTAGTGAATCGGTGAAGTTCGTATCGGCAATCATGTCAGTCTCGGCGAATACCGCAACGACATCGGCCAAGGCTTGGCCTGTGTCGGGAAGGACCGTGTCGGGACGCAATTCGAAAATCGGAACGGCCACAAACGGACGCTCGCGGATGTCCGGATCGGGGACGCGAAGGTCTGGGTCCTTGACGATCTCTTCTCCGAATAGGGCAATATCCAAATCAATGGAGCGAGGCGCGTACTTGTCTGCCGTTCGGCAGCGCCCAAGTTCGGATTCAATCTGGCGCAACACGTCAAACTTCAGCCAACGCGCAGTGCCTTCGGTCTCAACTAGGCAGACTCCGTTCAGAAAAGGGGACTGATCGGGACGGCCTAAGGGGGCCGTGCGGTAGAAGGTGGATACGGCGGCCAATTGCACGTAGTCGCGGAGCAGAAGCATCGCCTGTGCTATATTCGCTTCCGGCTCGATGTTGGAACCCACCGAGACGAGCGCTTCCGTGCGTTTCACCGGACTATCCATGGGGGCGCTCCCGATGAATCTCAATGGCCACGCTTCGCGCAAAGCGGAGCGCTCCCGGCTTGTCAACGACAACGGTTACGCCTTTCACCTTCGCATTCTTGAGGCACGTCTCGGCGACGCATTCCGCCAAGCGCTCGATCAGGAAGTACTGGGAGGCCTCGACCAACGCCAGCACGGCCAACTTGATGGATTTGTAATCGACGGTGTCCTCGATCCGGTCGCTCGCACAGGCAGCGCTCAGGTCGGCGAACAGCGTTATGTTGAGAATGACGTCCTGCTTGTTGACGCGTTCATCGTCGTTGATTCCGACGATGCAGCGGCACGTGAGATCGCGAATGTAGATCTTGTCCAGAGACTGCTTATCCATACATGCTGCCCCGAAGGTTTCTTCCGCCGTCCACGTAGATGACTTGTCCGGTGGCGAAATCGCTTTTCAGTAAAAAGAGTGCCGCCTCTACCACATCCTCGGCGCTGCCATGCCTATTCAGAGGATTGGTGTGAGCAAGCGATGCAAGGTAGGTTTCATCCTTCCCCTCTGGCGGCAGAATCAGTCCCGGGGCAACGGCATTGACGCGAAGTTGCGGCGCAAACTCGACTGCCATCATACGCGTCAGGGAGTACATCATGCGCTTGCTCAAGTGATATGCGGCATGCTTGCGATCATAGTCGGCGATCATGCAATCGAGAAAGTTGAGCACCGACCCAGGCCGCCCCGTAGCCTTCAAGGCTCGCACGATCAAGAGCGGGGCAAGCGCGTGGACATCCACATTCGCGTAGAGATCTTCGGGCGCGAATTCGGACAACGAAGACTCGGGAAACACCGAAGCGTTGTTGACCACGATCGAAATGGGTCCAAGAGCCGCTTCCGCTTCCGCAAACAGGGCCTTTGCGCGATCCAGGTTGGACAGATCGGCTTGCAGGCACTCCGCGGAGACGCCCAAGCTGCGCGCCTCCCGCGCGAGGGATTCGGCTTCGGTGCGCGATGCGCCGTAGTGCACCGCCACGTTCACGCCGTGCTGCGCCAAGGCCAAGGACACAGCCCTGCCGATACGGCGCGAAGCGCCTGTCACAAGCGCGCTTTTTCCATGCAGAGTTTCCACAGCCAGTGATTATATGCCCTTCAGAACTTTTGGACACCATCCGCTATGAATGGCGAATCTTCTTCGCGCTCAGGTTATGGCTGCCTCGGCCATTCCTTCATGTTTGTGGTTCCAACATTCCCTGCCCGGAATGCATTCCCTTGAAAAGCGAATGCGCAACCGGAGCAAGGTAAAGAGAAAGGGCCGCGGACGGTCTACGCGGTCCGCGGCCTCTTTCATTCGTATCAGGCTTGGGGCGCTCCCGCTGCGGCATCGGCAGGCGCCTCGGCTGGAGCATCCGCCGGCGCTTGTTCGGGGGCCGCCTCTGGTTGCTCGGCGGGTTCCGGAGCCGGCTGCTCTTCTGCTTTCTCAGGGGCCTGCTTGGCAACTTCTACGACATCGGAGGTCGGCACGACAATCCCCATGGTGTTCCCTTGTCCGCCGCCGCCCATCATGCCAAATAGACCACCACCATCGTCGTCACCGCCTTTGATCTGGCGTATCACCATAAACCCTAAAATCGAACCGTCAAGCGCGTAGACTGGAGAACCCATTCCAGTATTGGTCGGGTCGTTTCCGGGGACGTAGAAGGTGCGCGGCTTGGAGACGATCGACTCGACTCGTTCGATCGACACGGCATACTCGCGGCCTGCCACGCGACCGAGACGGGTTATCGTGATGACGGGGTCGAGGATTCCGGGGACGGCGCTCTTCGAGAGGTCCAGGAATTTCAACGGAGCAGCGACTTTGTCCTTGGGGCGGACAAACCCGAGATCAAGGTCCTTGTCGCGAAGCACGACTTGGCCGGGAATTTCGGTGCCGTCGCGAAGGAGGATCTTCAGATCCGTCACTTGGCTGGAGATCTTGAATCCTTCGTCTTGCCCCATGGATTCCATCATCGTCTGAAACATTTGCGTCGGGTCAAGGGCACTGAGCGCAACCACGGTGAGACCGGTCTCATCAATCACGGTGCCCGTGATTTCGGACTTGCTCTCGTTGTCCCGGGACATCCCTTGCCCGGAGAACTGTTGCTTGATGACCAGGCGCACGGTCACGACGCAATCCTTGTTTGCGTCCAGAATCGCTCTACCCTTATCGGCGAGCTCGTCGGCCCCGGCAGGAGTGGCTACCACACCAATAACCATTGCGCAGAAAAGCGGAATAGCGCAAACATAACGACGCATTGCTCACTCCTTTCCCGCGCCAGGCGCGGCATCCCATTTAGGCTCAATTTCTACAAACGCGCGATGGATGCCCCGTTCGACGAAGAAGACGACCGCGCCGGGGTGCTTCTCCGCGACTTCTTTCATCCTCGCTTCCAGCGCGGGCACATCCGGTGTTGCGACACCGTCGACAGAGACAATCAAGTCGTCTACGTTCATGCCGCCGACCGAGGCCCAACCTCCCGATTCCACTTTGGTTACAAGTACGCCGGTCTTGTCCAGCGCCCACTTTTCTTTCACCTTATCCAGGAAGGTAATGTCTCTTACCGTGAACTCGAACGGGATGTCCGCATACTCCTTCATCTCGCGCTCTACTTGCGGCGCGGCGGGAAGCTCAATGGAGATCTTCATTTCGGCTCCGTCGCGAAGAATACTCAACTCGGCGGAACTCCCGATCTTGTATTGCCGAATCAAGACCGACAGCTCTTCTTCGTCGTCGGGCGTGTTCGCCGCTTCAAGCGGCTCGCCGTCGACGGCATAGATCAAGTCGCCGACCTTCAGACCGGCAGTCTCGGCCACCGTACCGGGATACACCTGGGTGATGCGAAACCCCTTGAGATCGGGCTTGTTCAATTGCTTCGCGATTTCACGCGTTATCACCTGCGTGTTGACCGGCAACCACGCCTTCGTGACTTCGCGGCCGGGCGCAGGCGGATCCTTGATGCCCACATTGACTGCGGTCATAAACCGGGCGTTCTTGCGCTCGTACTCGACAAGCGTCGCCACTGGGTCGGGCTGTCCTTCGATGATTTTCGCAGTCATCGCGACAAGTTCTTTGACGTTCTTGACCGGCGTCGCGCCGATAACGGTCAGGATATCGCCATCGCGGATGGCGGGCTTTGCGTCGCCTGTGGGGCCTCCCGGACGTACGCTCGTAATCAATACGCCGTCCGTGGTGTCGCGCATCAACTCGCGCGCTTTCACGAAGGAAATATCCCGCGCGGTAATCCCCCACTCCTTTACTTCAACTTCCTTGGGGTCCACGCGCTCGCGGTCGATGGGCGTCACGGTAAGCGTCTTCTCCTGGCCGCCTCTAATCACGACCGCATCGGCAGGCTTGCCCGTGGGCAGCGCCGCGACTAGCAGATTCAGGAGGGGGACCTGCTCCTCGAAGCGGACATTGATCTCTTCACCCGCCAAGCGAATCAAGAGGTCACCCGACTGAAAGTCCGCCTGTGCCGCCGGCGAATCGGAGATTGCCCCTTGAACCAATACGCCACGATGATCGTTTGTGCTTCGGAGCTGCGGTTGCACCTCCAAACCAATCCACGCGCGCTTGACGTTGCCGCTGGCAATGATCTGTCGCGCGATATCCTTCGCGAGGTTGCCGGGAATGGCGCCCCCGAGGCCAATGGATATTTCGTTGATGCCGATGATCTGGCCGCGAATATTCACGAGCGGGCCCCCCGAATTGCCGGGGAAGATTTCGGCGTCATGGCCGATCCAGCGCACCAGGGAGCCGACATCTTCGCCGTCGAGCGTCAGCGTTCCCCACCGCCGGTTGGGCATGATCAATTCGGTATTGCTGATAATCCCGGAAGTAACCGACTGGGAAAGCGACAAAGGACTGCCCATGGCCAGCACGTTGTCTCCGACTCGAACTTGCGAAGAGTCTCCGAACTCGGCGGTCGGGAAGATGCGCCCGCCTTCGGTTTTGAGTTTGAGGACGGCAATGTCCCCCAGGGGATCGGTCCCCACTAAGTCCGCTTCGATGACTTCCTTCGTTGCCAAGGTGCAGAAGATCCGGCTCGCATGCCCGGCAACATGGTGATTGGTGATCACGTGCCCTTCGTCCGTGATAATTGCGCCGCTACCCGACGCTTCGTATTTCTGCTCGCGCCCTTCGGAATACTCGGTCCACACGACGGCGATCCGCACCAAGGCTGGTTTGACCTTGGCGATGGCGACATCGACTGCGGCCCGAACAGACGTATCCTGTGCAAACGAAACCGGCGCGGCAAGCAACGCGCACATAAGGACGACTACGGCAAGAATCGGAATTCCTGGTGACAACCGAGACATCATAGAGACTTCCTCATCGGTGAATGGTTATTGCGTGAGCGCCTGTGTCCGACGGGGACAGGGACCACAATTCCGAACATGGACTTGGGGGACATCGCCCTTGATTTCCATGGCTGGCAATTTGCGTATTTCGCAGCACTCGCATAGCATCGGATTATGGTTAGAGTAGATCAGCAAGTCAAGTAGTCGCGCCTGGCCCAAGGTGCTATAATCCATTCATCAACGAAGGGAGGCGCAATGGCTAAGATTCTCGTGGCGGACGACGATATGGCATCCTTGGACGTAATGGCCCTGGCGCTGAGCGCTGAAGGCCACGAAGTGCTCTGCGCAACGAACGGCCAAGAAGCGTACGAAATGGCTTTGGACAATCAGCCCGATCTCGTATTGCTGGACATCATGATGCCCATCTACAGCGGCTACGAAGTCTGCGAGTTGCTGCGAAACGACTCTACCGTCCCGGCAAATCTCCCAATCGTGTTTCTCACCTCCATGGATGCAGACAAGCGCATGATGGAAAAGGTCGGAGCCACGGATCATCTGCCCAAGCGGCACATGGTCGTTGAGCTTCGCGACCTCATCATCAAGCATCTGGGGGAATAGGCCCGCGCAGACCCTGCAATACGGTTCAGGGACTGCGAGACTAGTCTTTGGGAGCCAAGGCCCGCTCCACTCGTTCGTCTTCCGTGTCGCGCACGCCTTTATCGGCGGCATTCGCCGGAGCAGGAGGCAACGAGACTTCCGCGACGTAGGGCAGATGGTCAGAGGCCAACCGCGCTTCCGGCGTGTCGACAACGCGGGAAGACAAGACGCGCAACGTATTCGACAGCAAGATGAAATCAATCCGGCGTCCCGGCTCATCACCTGGCAAGGTAGACTCCGGGGCGCCCGCCTTCCGCGAGAATGAGTCCGTCAGCCGGCTTTGGAGAATGCTCAAAGCCGGGCCGTCCGCGGTTTCATTCAAGTCTCCGGCCAGCACGCTCGGGGTGTCGCCCATGCGCTCGATAAGAGCGTTTGCCTGCATGCGCCGCGATTCGGCAAGCAAGTCAAAGTGCGTGTTGTACACATCGACTTCCGCGTCATGTACTCGTACTCTTACTCGCAAACACCCGCGCCGCTCTCCTTTTCCAGGAAAGGGCAACACAATATTCTCCGAGGAAACAACAGGGAAGCGCGCGAACGTTGCATTCCCATACTTGCCGCCATCGAATTCAAGGTTGTGTCCGAAACGCATCTCCATATCGAGCAGCTTCGCGAGTTCCGCAGGC
This sequence comes from Candidatus Hydrogenedentales bacterium, assembly GCA_041859475.1. Lineage (GTDB taxonomy): Bacteria > Hydrogenedentota > Hydrogenedentia > Hydrogenedentales > SLHB01 > JAIBAQ01. Next base: position 2,451 of record JBHEKO010000662.1, on the reverse strand, counting down.
ATGTCGATTCCGTTGGTGCGTCCGCAACCTTGATCGACCTCCTGAAGGCAGACAATGTCCGCCCTCTCGGAGAGAATCACACGGGCTATCCGGTCCAGATCAAGCTTCCCGTCTGTTCCCTCGGCATGATGGATGTTGTATGTCACGATCCGAATTGCCGTGTCGGAATTGGCAGTGGGAAGGATGAGCAAAACCAGGATAGCGGGAATTAGGAAGCGTTTCATCGTGACATCCCTCTCGGACAGTTCCCTCCGGATACCTCGGAGTACTCCAACAGCGGCAGGCCCCATGGAACGGCATCAGTCTACCATTTTCGGAAGAGGAATTGTCTCGAGCCAAGAGCTGACTCAGCGCCCAGCAGATCCGTATACTCCGCAACGCAGCCGCGCAATTGTCGCCAATCTCCTGCTTCAACATAAAGGGAGTGAATCAATATGTGGGATTCCGGATGTTGCCTTAGCCTGTAAGTTGTGTCTATTGAGAAAGGAATGCCCCTGCACCACAAGATATTGCTTGACTTATTTGGGAAATCGGACTATAGTTTAAGCGGCTTGAATTACAGGATGAGTACCTACGCCTGCGATGGTACTTTGCTCGGGGTCGCAGTAAGCTGGGTCGTGTAACGTCATTCGGCTCTGCGGGTAATTGAGATAGCTGGAGATTGGGCCGTATTGCAGGTTTCGGCACCGATCCAAGGTCACTGATGTTTGACGATCTTAGGCGAGTGCTGATAGAGTGTAGCATCGCCTATGACGAGGCATAACGACAAGAAACGGAGGAGATCACCTAATGAAGCACCTTAAGACCGTCAGCAAGCTGGATCCGAAGATGGCGCACGGGCCGGCCGATAGCATCTTCAAGACGCTCGAAGAGAAGGGCAAAGAGCCGAAGGTCAGCTAGTCCTTTCAGCTCTGAATTCGATTTGCATAATTGTTGAGTGCCTCATGCCGTAGGGTGTGGGGCGCTTGTTTTATGTTGCGAAGTCTACGGAAGACGGTATTCTTCTTGGTAGCAGGCTCGCAAATCCGCTGAAACAGCATTTTATCCTAGTAAGATTCTGGACCAGCTCTCCCCCGTACGCCGCGCTAACCAACCGTCCGCCCCGTTTACATGCCCGAAGACCACTGCGCGAGTCAATGATGAGTTTGACAGGGCTTCAACCGGACTCTATCATCGTGACCAAGAGTCATAATTTGTCCGCCTTCCGCCTTTGTGTACACGACGTGCCTTGGCGCGTTATCGCAATGCGGCTTACTAACTTAAGGCTAGAACCCTTAGCAATGGCAACTGGCAAGCAACGCGAAATTGAACTGCGAGACGAGCTATTCCTGCGCGTCGGGCGGGAACTCTTGCTTGAGGACGGATACCACGGCCTGACGATGGCGAGGATCGCCGCGATTACCCAATTCTCGAAGGGCACCCTTTACAATCGGTTTACGTGCAAAGAAGACCTCGTCGTCGAACTTGCCTGCCGATGCCGGGAACAGCGGCTATCCATGCTGGATCGCGCGGTAAACTTCGAGGGTTGCCCCCGCGAGCGCATGGTGGCAATCGGCGAGGCGGCCGAGCATTTCGCGCGTCTCTATCCGGAGAATATCCGTGTGCTGCATATCATTGGGGCCGAGGCCGTGCTCGAGAAAGTCTCGGAGGCCCAGCGTTCCCGATTGAAAGCCTACGACGAGCACGTATTCAGCTTGATGGCGACATTGATCGACGAGGCCATCCAACGCGGCGACTTGGTCCTCCCTCCCAGAGGGAGCGTCCGCGACATTTGTTTTGCCCTGTGGTCGCTCGTTGACGGCGGTGCTTCCGCCATGCTCGGTGGCCTGCCACTCTCCGCCCTCGGGATTTCCGATTCGTTCGGAGCGATCGCCCGTGGATGTTACTACCTTATGGACGGTATCGGATGGAAGCCTCTGAGCACGGAACTGAACTATAGTCAAGTCGGCAAAAGGATCCGAGAAACGTTGCTTGTGGAAGAAGCCAAGCGCGTCTCGGAACTGAAAATACCCCAGAATCCCCGGCCCAAGTCTTGACCCCTCATCCCCAGTTCTTGCTTGCCCCATAACCACTCAAACACCCAAAAAGTAACGCCAATTCGGCAGTTCTTCATGCATTGCTCCCACGGGACGCCTTGAAGGAATCCGCGGCGGCCTCTTTTGACGCGAAGCCTCAAACATGACCTATTGACAAAAAATAAACCTAAATATAACATAATGACCAAGCGTCAGTATATGGACGCCAAGTTCTGGCCGGTGCGGTTTCACCTGACTTGGCGATTTGGGACCAAGGCGCGTCTCCTGGAGGGCACCTTTCCCAGAAGACCCGGGGGGAGAAGTTGGGAGATTCAACATCAGAAGGGGGACTGGAGATTTCCTAGGCTTGACCAGCCTGTACCCACCATGTATTTGGCTATTCTTGGCCTAACTTCCGTAGTGCGTTCATGCGTTC
>JBHEKO010000641.1:0-7118 GCA_041859475.1 Candidatus Hydrogenedentales bacterium | reverse complement strand
ATCGACGACCTATGGGTGCGCCCGGACTGGAAAACGGGAGATGTGCTTGTTCAAACCACGATCCACAATGCGAGCCCAGAAACGCAGTCGGGGACGATCACGATTACCATTGCGCCAGCCGCGAGTGGTTCAACACTGCTTGCGACCACGAGCAACGTACAAGCACTATCCGGGACAACTTCCATCGAAACAAGACTGCACATCGATCAGCCGCGTCTCTGGGACGTTAAGGACCCCTATCTCTATCGAGTTACCGCGCAGTTGATTGCGGACAACTCGGCGAGCGACCTCTCGACTCGCTGTGGCTTCCGCGATTTTCGATTTGAGAATGGCCATTTCCGCCTGAACGGGAAGCCAATCTTCCTCAAGGGCAGCCATACAGGCAACCACTGGCCGATCGGACTCCAGCTTCCCTTCGATCCCGACTGGGCGCGCAGAGACTTGATCAATGTGAAGGCCATGGGTTTCAACAACATTCGGTTCATTGCGGGCGTCCCCATGCGCCTCCAGTTGGATTATTGCGACGAAATTGGCCTTCTTGTGTACGAAGAATCGTATGCCGCTTGGTGTATGGAAAACTCCCCCCATTTCGCCGAGCGCTACGACAGTTCCGTTTGGGGGATGATCAAGCGCGACCGGAATCATCCAAGCGTCGTGCTGTGGGGATTGCTCAACGAAACGCCCGCGGGGCCGGTACACCAGCATGCGGTGGAGTTTCTGCCAAAGCTCCGGGCGCTGGACGCCACACGCGCCGTATTGTTGAGCAGCGGACGCTGGGACGTCATGGCAGGGAATGAGCCGGTGGGCATCCACATGCACCGCAAGCTCAACCAGCCCGATCCGAGTGTGACCTTCAATGGGACCGGCGCGCCAATCTCCGCATTGGGCATCACGTGGCAGCCCGGACAGCTTGCGTTGCATCCCGGTCCGGCAGGCGAGTATAGCGTTGCCCGATGGACCTCCCCGCAAAACGGACATTGCGACATCAACACCGTGTTCTCCAGCATTGCAGAGAAGGCGACGACGGATGTCCATATCCTGCACAACGGCAAACCCCTGTTTGACGGGTTGGTTAATGTTGCCGACGCGGGCAAGGAAACGAAGTACTCGGGCGCGCTCGACCTCAAGAAGGGAGACGTCCTGGACTTCGCCGTCAGCTTCGGAAACGGCGATTACGGCGCGGACACGACAGCCGTGGCCGCGACAATCGCGTTTGCTGGAGGCCCGAGCTTCGACATCGCCAAAGACTATATGGCCAAGGGAAGTCTGTGGACCTATGGGTTCCTCCCCCGCACGGATGTGCCGGATACAGCGGCGTTTACAGCCTACGATGAGTCCAAGACCGTTGGCGAGCCATCTCGGCTCGGCGGCATCAGCAATCCCGGTTCCCATGAGTGGGAAGACGTACTCGATGATCAACATGTCTATCCGCACGTTCCGCACACTCCAGAGATCATCGCGACTTTGCGCAACTATCGCGGTGTGGGCAACCCGGTCGGCTTTGGCGAAGGGGGTATCGGCGGTCTCGCAAACAAACCGGTCCAGAAACCGGTCTTCATAAGCGAATATGGCATTGGCAGCGCTGTGGACCTTGCGCGCACGACGCGCTGGTTTGAGCAATTGGGCAAGGAGCCGCTGGAGGACGCGCAGTTCTACAAGGAGTTGCTTGCCAGATTCATCAATGACTGGACGGCGTGGCATATGGATGACACGTTTGCGAATCCCGAAGACTACTTCGCGCAGACGATCAAGAAAATGGCAGGACAGCGCACGCTGGGGTTCAATGCGTTCCGTTCCAATCCCAATTGCGCAGGATTGAGCGTCACGGGGACCGTAGACCAAGGTAATACGGGAGAAGGGTTGACGGCTACGGCGTTCCGCGAACTCAAGCCGGGCGCAACCGATGCAGCGTTTGATGGGCTTGCGCCCGTGCGTTGGTGCCTGTTCGTCGGGCCGGAACATCCCTACCGAAACGGCAAGGTGCGCCTCGAAGCAGTTGTCGCAAACGAGAACACCCTTACCCCGGGTGACTATCCCGCGCAATTGCAGGTCTTTGGTCCACGCGGCACGCGTGTGTTTGAACGGCAAATCACGGTGACAATCCCCGCGCCCGTTGAAGGACAACCAGAAGTCTTCGCCGTTCCCGTCTTCGACGAGGAGGTGGCCATTGACGGCCCGTCGGGGGAATATCGTTTCCTCGCGACCTTCAAACAAGGGGCCGCGGCAACGGGCGGCGATGTTCGCTTCGTCGTAACCGATCCCGCGGATATGCCCATCATCGACAAGGAAATCGTCCTATGGGGAACGGATGAGCGCGCGGAGAAGTGGCTGGCGACGCAGAACATCAAATGCCGTCCCTTTGATTCGAGCCGCAACGACACGCGTGAGACCATCCTGGCATTGAGTGTTCCGCAGGCACCGGGCGCTGCGGAGGCTTTCGCCGAATTGGCAAAGCGCATTGCCCAGGGTTCAACCGTTGTCTTCCTTTGCCCCGAGGTCTTCGCGAGCGACAAGTCGCCCGTTGCCTGGCTGCCTCTCGCGAACAAAGGGCAGATCATGCAGATGAACAGTTGGTTGTATTTGAAGGACGATTGGGCAAAGCATCATCCCTTCTTCGACGGAATGCAGACCGGTGGCATGCTCGACTACAGCTACTACGGCATGTTGATTTCCGATGCCGTATGGCAAGGCCAGGATGCGCCGGCAGAGGCGGTTGCTGGCGGCATCAAGGCATCGCAGGATTACGCTTCGGGACTCACGCTTTGCGTGTACACGCTGGGGGAAGGGCGCTTCGTATTGAACACGCTGCGTATTCGCGATTGCCTCGGCGCCAATCCCGCGGCGGAGCGGCTGTTGCGCAACATGCTCAAGGCCGCTTCCGTGGACAGCGGCAAACCCTTGGCGGCGTTGCCCGCGGATTTCGATGCGACATTGGCGGCGATTGGGTACAAGTAACAGGCACCCCATCACGCAATCCTGAGACAATTTGCGACCCGGCGCCGGGAATTGCAGAATAGCGTCAGGCAATGAACATGATAGAGCCACGCGAAAACGAGAGTTCGTCCGAGTCGCCGCCATCCATTCCCGCGGAATGGCTGGCGGAGTTTGAAGCTGCGTCGAAGCGCTCGCTCGAAACACGCTTTCGCTATTCCTTCATCCACACGTACAAGCCTGTACTGGACGACGAACCGTACCGTTCCTTCGATACCATGGCAGAGTATCGCCAATGGTGCGAAGAAAACCTACCGGATTGGCTCGGCTATGGCCGCGTTTGAATATCGCCAAGCAGAGGAAATTCGAGACGCATTCGCAAAGCACGGCGTTCGCTATCTCTTCATCGGCAAGTCGGGCGCCATCCTCTTGGGCTTTCCGGATACTACTCAAGATGCCGACGTGTTTGCCGAGAAGTCTCCAGAAAACGGTCAAGCGCTTGTCGCGGCCTTGGACGATTTAGGCTTTTTGGTATCCGAGTCACAGGCGGCAGAGATAAGACGCGGCAAAGATTTTGTTCAACTGAAAAGCGGCCCCTTTGACTTGGACTTGGTGTTTGCTCCTGACGGAATTGAGCGATTCGAGGACGCATGGAAACGGCGCGTTGAGGTTGAAGGATTTCCCGTCTGTAACCTCAACGACATCATTGCCAGCAAACAGGCATCAGGGCGCGTCAAGGACCTGGAGTCACTGCCTCGCCTACGGTCGTTCAGAGACTATTGGCTGCAGCATCGAAAGCAACCGTGACTTTCTCGCGCTGGCACTTCAGGCATAGTCGAAATGTACTAGGTACCGCGTTTCTGCAAGTACTTCGAATACACGTGCGAATACTCGCAGTCAAAGCGAATTGTACTTATTGCTGAATAGGGGACTTTTACGCATTCAGGCTGCCATCGAGCATTCACGTCAAACCAGCGCATTGAAACGCTGAGCTTACCGACCCTCTTGGGTCTGCCGATATACAAATAGGCATCTTCCGACGAGTATTCGCAATCAACGATGATTATCTCTGCGCGCGCTTTTAAGTCCTTGAGCAAAAATTCCGTTGTTTTCAAGTCCAAGGTCAAACCGGCAAAGATGTCTTCCTTAGTGACTCCCTCAGCGCGGAGCAGCCTGTCACACATTCGCGCTCTTCTGCGGATTCGGCACACATCTTTCGGCCTTAGCAGGGTGTATCCATCAAGGTGAAAGTCAACAACACAGCGGACCAATAGCCATTCATCGCTGTAGTCAAGCAAGTAGCCTTCCACTGGGCAATCAGCGTCTCCCAAACGATGAAAGCCCACCTGCCGTTGCTTGGCGACAAGCTTTCCCAGTTCCTTCCCGGCCAATTTCATAATTTTACTTCAATCGGTCTTGGTTTCGGCATGGTCCAATGTGGCTACTGTCAGACGAGTGCGCTAGGCGACCTTCTTGCCATTAAATGTCACTTCGACGCCATCAAGCGACGAATTTGGCTTGAAGGTGAGGTTCACGCCTTGCGGCCCCGTCGCCTTGATGTCCAATTTCTTTCCGTCGAGTTTCCATTCCACTTCTATGGGACCCTTAGCAGTGGCGGAAGCGCCCTTCGCCCAGGTCAGCCCGCTCGGGAAAGGACTGATGGTGACGCTCTTACCCCCCACTTCGCTTGGCACAATCCCGAGGACGATCTGGTTCAAGAACTGGATCGGTGCGGAGGACCACGCATGGCAATGACTGCGCGTGGGGAACCCGTCTCCCCCGGTAGTGCCTTCGGGGAAACTCTCCCATACGGTCGTCGCGCCGGAAGCTATCATCGGATCGTAGTTCTTGTGAATGGACGCGATGATTTGGTCCTGCTTCCCGGCCTTCTCCAATGCCTCATACTCATACTGAATAGCGAACGGCGCGCCTACTTTCGTCACGCCATCCGGCGGGTTCAGCACGTTCTCAAGCAGAGGCGCCTGATACTCTTCGGGTGCGATGTCGTACAACAGCGCGAGGAAGCTTGTATGCACCGAGGACTTCGTGCTGATTGAGCCGTCGTCGTGGATGCTGTCGGGGTAGCATTTCTTCTGCGCATCCCATAGGGCGTTTATCGAAGCGACTACGGACGCCCGGTAGTCGACGAGCCACTTCGCGTTTTCCGTGTCGCCAAGAACTTCCGCGCACTTCAGGGCCGCGTCAATCGCGCCGACGACGAACATGCTGTTGTGGAGGACCGTCGAATGGTTGTCGTCGATGCCGCTCCAATCGAACATATTCCAGAACGGGGCGCTGAAGAGGCCGCGATTGGTCATGTATTTCTGCGTACCGTGGAGATTCTGCAAAACCTGCGGCCAGACCTGAGCAAGAAACTCCTTGTCGCCCGTGTAGAAATACGAATCCCACACGGAAATGCCCCAGAGATGACTCCACGCGGGCAGCAGCGTCTCCCACGTGGACGGCGTCTGGCACAACGCGATGGGATACTTCTCCAACGAATAGCCGGTCAGGCGCACGCACCGCTCGGTCAAGTCCGCTGCGCCAAAGGCGATTAGGCCGTAGAGGCCCTCGTTTCGCGCATCGCCCACCCAATGCGTCTGCTCGTAAAGGGGACAGTCGGTGAAGGTGTCTTCCATACAAAGCTTGAGGGTACGCGCGGAGATCTCCCAGATCTTGTCGAGACCGGGGTCGCTGCTCGCGAACCGTCCAATCGCCTCGGCCGGATACGTGGATTCGATCACGTGGAACTGACGAAACACGGCAGGCTTCGTCTGGTTGTGCAGCCGCACAAACACGAAGCGGCCCGCACGGCGATCCAGCGAGGTGAAGGTGTTTGCGCCCTCCTTGCAGATGTAGCGCATCACATTGCGGTACTCGCCTGTGTGCTGGACGCGGCCCGTAGGCGTGATGTATTCGACCGCGGAGATATCCAGCGCAAGGCCGGCTTCGGCATCCAACTCAAACTGGTAATACCCCACGTTCTCTTCGCCCAAGTCATAGACCAACTCGATATCGCCATCGGGTGAGGGTTTCACGGTGGTCACGGCTGCGTCGTCCGTGATGAGGCCTTCTGGTTTTTCCACGAATTGAGCGGCGCTCCCCAATACTTCCCGTGCCATGAACCGCATGTGCGGGTCATCGCTCAAGTCGCGCGCCGACGATAGGACCACGATCTGTTCACCAAATGTGGCGCGGAGGGTTTTCGTGTCCTTCACTTCGGTGAGGTGGTTTTCAAGTATCCCTTTGATCTTGGATTCGATCGCCGCTTGCTCGGCGAGTGGGAGAAGTTTGAATCCGTAGTCGGAGTTGACGTACTTCGCCTCCTCGAACGGGACAAAGCACCAGGGGTCTTCCTTGCTGTCGTTGACGGGGTTGCTCAAGGTGAACCCTTCGGTCTCGACAAAGCGAATTTCCGTGTCTTTCACCCAATGGCCGAAGAACCCCGTCACGGCCATGAAGAGGAAATTGTCGCCCTTCCGCAAGGTGAAGGCGCCGTCCTTACCCCGCTCCCCATCAATCGTGACCGTTGAACCCGGCGACTCGATATGCAGCACCGTATCCTTGGGCACGGTGACGACAGTTGCGACGGCGCTGGCCATGGAGACTTTTCCGTTGGCCTCAATCATGTGCGGATAGAGCAACCGCGCGGTGGGAAATACGAAGCACATCCAATCGCGGTTGAGCACGTTGGCCTCGCGAAACGCGCGAAATGCGAATGGCTTCTTCGTTAGAAGCGGGCAGTCTCTCTCGTTCAGGCCTTTCCAAGGGCCTTGGGCGGCGTCGAAAAGTACGGCGGCGGGCTTGAAGTCAAGTTGGTCCTCTCGCCGCGCATCGTAGATCTCCAACGGGCCCATCTGAATGCAGCGCTTGGGCGTGTTGGATATCCAGCCGTTCGCGGTCGCCGTCTCCCACGAAGAGTCACTCAGAATCTGGATGGCCTCGCCCGACTTCGGAGCAACATCCAATTGGACGAGCAACCCGGCCTGCTGCGGAATTTGGTGAAAAGTGCCGACTCCAAAGTACTTGGAAATGACTCGAATCTGATTCTCGCCCACCTTGAGATAGGGCGCGACGTCGATAACATCGAACTGATAGTGATCCGGCCAACTGCGGCTGGGACCGTCATTCACCCACACGTCGTTGACGAACAACCGGTAGCGCGTGTCGGCGGTGATGGCCATTCG
>JBHEKO010000468.1:0-2502 GCA_041859475.1 Candidatus Hydrogenedentales bacterium | reverse complement strand
AGACGCGGATCATACCCCGCGTGATTATAGCACGCCGGTGGCGCGCCGGCTCGCGTTTCTACTTCGCTCCTGGTTTCCATTAAACTCAACTCCCGCCGCGGCCACGCGGCAAACGCAAAGGGGAAACTGACGTGGACATTCACGTGGTAGAAACGGGGCTCGTCTATCGCAACCCAGCGCCGAATGTGTGGAGCAGGCAAGCCTTCTTCCCGTCGGCCGTGCAACGCGACACCGGTGAATTGGTGGTTTCGTTCGACATGGGCAGCGCCATGGAAAATGCCGACGTGCGCACGTACCTCTGCCGCTCGTCCGACAATGGGAAGACGTGGTCCGATCCGTCATGCATCTATGAACCGCACGGCATGAGCGCGCCCACCTCCACGCTGGGCCGCTTGACGCAGCTTTCCGACGGCACGCTCGTTGCCCTGCTCATTCTGTGCGATCGATCGCGCACCGAATTTGGGCTTGCCAATCCGAAGACCGAAGGCTACGTCGAGACACGTTTTGCGCTCATGCGTTCGCGTGACGGAGGCCACTCGTGGTCGAAACCCGAAATGGTGGTGTCACCAAATGCGTGGAACGCCCTCGAAATCTGTTCGCCGATACACGCGGTATCCGGCACGCGCTGGCTGCTGCCTACGTCGTTGTGGCGCAACTGGGACGGCGATTGTCCGGAAGGCATGAAAGCGGTTGTATTCGTTTCCGACGACCAAGGCGCGACGTGGCCGCGCTGCGTGGACGTGATGAATCTCTGGGATCAACAGGTTACGAGTTGGGAACAGAAGCACACGCGCCTCTACGATGGCCGTTGGATGGTTGTCTGCTGGGCATACGACTACGCGCACAACATGAGCCTGCCCAATCGATACGCGTTTACCGCGAACCTCGGTGACTCGTACGGCCCTCCAATCGTCGCACCGCTCGCGGGCGAGACGTGCGCGCCAATCGGCTTGGCCGACAACCACGTGCTGTGTGTCTATCGCCGCGTCGACGAACGCGGTTTGTGGGCGCACCTCGCGCGCATCGATGGCGATACCTGGGTCCCCCTCAAAGATGTGCCACTTTGGGGAACAAGCAAAGCCTCGTATTCGCTGCATTCCACAAGCAAGATTGAAGAGATGGCCACGCTCCGGTTCGGCTATCCGCAGATCATTCGACTAACCGGTGGAGAACTCTTCGTCGTATTCTGGTGCGTGGAAGAATGCGTGGCCAACATTCGCTGGTTCAGGCTGCGCTTGGACTGAGCAGACAGCGAAACGGAAAGGGCTCTCATGGCCGCGGGCGATTTTTACTTTGCCATCAACGCGACGTTTCGGTTCATTCTTGAACGCTACGGCGAGGATGCGCTGATCGACTATTGGCGCGCCATGGGCGCGGAGTACTACTCCCCGGTGGTTGCGCGTTTCCGCTCGGGCGGCTTGGACGAAGTCGAGCGGTATTGGAGAGACTTCTTTCAAACGGAACCCGGTGGCGACGTAATCATGAGTCAACGCGATGGCCGCGTCGACATCGAGGTTCGCGATTGTCCTGCGATTCGGTGGCTCAAAACGCACCACCGCGAAATTGTCCCCAACTATTGCCAGCACTGCCACCACGTGTCCACGTCGATTGCGGAGGGCGCGGGACTGAACTTCGCGCTGGAGGGCGGGGGAGGGGCCTGTCATCAGACGTTTCGCGCTGCGCACAAGGAGGTCCACGCATGATTGGCGTACAGGATTTCTGCGGTCACTACGATTGGACCTTCGAGTACATTCGGCGCACCTTCGGCGAAGAAGCGCTGCGGCGCTACTGGTCCGAGGCAATCGCCTTCGATTCCCAGTCGCACGCGGTCGACCTCATCGGAAGCAAAGGCTTCGATGGGATGGACGAATACTGGGGCCACACATTGACCCAGGAGGAAGCGGGTTATTCCATTACGCGCACCAGCGAGGTGTTTCGCATCGATATGCACGAGTGCCCCTCCAAAGGTTTCCTTATCAAGAACGGTCTGGAGGCCTATCACGACTACTGCGAGCACTGCATGGGCTGGATTGGCCCCGTCGCGAAGCAGGCTGGTTTTACCATCGACCACGAGCACAATCATTGCGGGCAGTGCTGGTGGGAGCTGCGCAGGCCCGACACGCCGCCTGGCACCGAGGCCGCGCGAGTTAAGGCGGCTGAGAATAGCGTGGAACGGCGTCCTGACTGGCCGCAGGGCGAGCATCACACTTATCGCGACTGCGAGAGAGACGTTCCCGATGCCGCTCCCGAGGACGTGTAGGAGCGTTGGCCCGCTCTGACACCTTCGAGTTGATTCTGTCCCGCCGGTTCCGCAGACTTTCCATAGTGCGTCGCATTGCGACGAAGCAGGGGGATGGGCTTTACGCCGGTCATGAGTATGGAGTCGATGGAACACTCGCCGCGCCTGATTCTAGGCACAGTTCAGTTGGGCATGCCCTACGGCATTGCCAATGCCGCCGGGCGTCCATCGGATGCGGAAACGCGACGCATCCTGGAAACAGC
>JBHEKO010000724.1:0-3327 GCA_041859475.1 Candidatus Hydrogenedentales bacterium | reverse complement strand
GCGCAGCGGTTCCGTGGCGATTACGGTGAAAGATGCCGCGGGCAAACCCATTCCGGGGTGCGCAGTCCGGATCGTCCCGAAGTCGCAGGACTTTCTCTTTGGCGTGTTCGAGGGAAGCCCGTACAACGCGTCCGCGTTTGGCGTTGCGCGCGAAGCGGGCTTCAATCTCGCAACCGTGTTGATGGGCTGGGGTTGGACCGACGAAATCGCAACGCCCACGGGCGCGTCGGGTATCGATCAGACCTTCGGCATCTCCGCGCTGCGCAAGATGAACTACACCGTCAAGGCGCACGGAGTCGTTTGGCTGCAAGGCTATGGCATTCTGCCCAAACGCGTCGCGAGCCTGTCGCCCGAGCAATTGACCGCAGCCGCTGTCGAGCACGAGGGAAAGTTGGCCGATGCGTTCGGCAAGCACGTCGGGATTTGGGAAGCGATGAACGAGCCTAACTTCACGAACGAAGCCGGCTATACACGCAGCGCCATGCTCGATCTATTCGGCAAGTCCGCTGCACGCCTCAAGCAGAAACCCGAGACGGCGACCTTGGTGAACGGCGCGCACGAAAGCGGCTACGGTAAGGCGTTCGGCCTCTATGGACTCGACAACAAACCCGTCGAACATTGGGCGTCAACCTACTCGGCGTTTCTTGCCGAGGCCGAACGTGCCGGCCAATTGAAGAACGTCGATATCATCGGCTTGCAGTTCTACCCCGGGTTTCATTTCAACGAGAGCTTTGGCGGCTTGCAGGGTCCCGCGACAACGCCAGCAGGTTTTGCCGATATGGTGTCGCGGTACGAGACCTTCAATCGCGACATTCACATCACCGAGTTCTCCGTGCCTTCGAGCTATGGTCCTGGTTCCGCAAACGGGTATTGGCGGCAGCCGTGGGATGAGGCCGTTCAGGCCGATTACGCCGAAGCGATCTTCACGTTGGCGTTCGGACGCCCGAGCGTGAAGTCCATTTCGTGGTGGGACGTCTCCGACAAGAAATCCTCCGTAATGAACGGTGGATTGATCTCGGTGGACGGCAGAGAAAAGCCGGTCATGCAGCGATTGCGCACGCTCCTGAAGGATTGGAAGACGAAGGAAGCCGAGGGAAAGACCGACGCGAATGGCGTAGCGACGCTGACCGGATTTGCCGGGCGCTACGAAGCGATTGCCACCCTGCCCGGCGGCACGGAGGTGCGCGGCGAGACGCACATCGGCGAACACGAAAGCGGATCCCTGACCCTCGCCCCCGGAGGCGCGGGGTGAAGCGTCTTAACGTACTGTACTTGATACGGTGCTGGGAATTTGGCGGATCGCATTCGATCATGCTGCATCTGATGCAGCATCTGCCCGCCGAACGCTACAACATCGTTTGCGTCCCCTACGACGCCTTCACCGAAGGCGACCGGGTCTTCATTGCGCAGGCCGAAAAGCGCGGGCTGTCCATCGCCGAGGACCGCGTCCCGTGGCGTTCGCGCCGCGATTGGGGCCGCGCACGCGACACGGTTGGCGCGCTCATCGAGAAACACAAGATCGATTTGCTGCACACGCACGACCCGCATTCGAACGTAATGATTGGCATCGGGCGCGACCGCTGGCCGTGCGCATGCGTGGCCAGCGCCTACGGCTGGTGGGACGGCATCATCCAATTCCGGCGCTTCGTGAATCAGTGGATCGAATGCGCCATTTCCCTCAGGAATTTCGACCGTGTTATCACCGTCTCGCAACACATGAAGAAGCGCATCCTGCGCGGGACCACGCCGGAAGCGCGGATTCGCGTCATTCCCACCGGATTCGATCCGGCGCCGTTTCGCTACACGGGCGGCCGCGCCGAAGCGCGGCGCAAACTCGGCCTTCGCGACGATGCAGTCGTCGTGGGCACGGTGAGCCGCGTATCCGTTGAAAAGGGGCATCGCTATTTGCTTGACGCCGCCGCGAACATCGTGCGCGCGCATCCCAACGCGCATTTCCTCATCGTTGGCAATGGCCCGGCCAAAGCCGCCCTGGAAGCGCAGGTGAAACGCCTGGGATTGGAATCGCACGTCACGTTGACGGGCTTCTACGAAGACTTGCCCGAGGTGCTTGCGGCATTGGACGTCTTTGCCCAAGCCTCGGTCGAGCAAGAAGGCTTGCCCACGTCGATCCTCGAAGCGGAATCCGCCGGTCTGCCCATTGTCGCGTCCGACATTGGCGGCACCCGCGAAACGATGGTCCCCGGCGAAACGGGATTGCTCGTGAAGCCCGCGAGTTCGCGAGGCCTCGAAGTCGCGCTTGGCGATCTCATAGGCAATGCGGCCCGACGGCAGGCGATGGGAGCCGCGGCGCGCGATTGGTTCGAAAAATCGTTCACGCTGGAGCACATGATCGAGCAGGTGCGCGCCACATACGACGAGGCGTTGGAAGCCTATGCGCGTCGCCATTGATGCCCATGCAATTGGAACGGGTGCGGGAGGCAACGAGACCTACGTGCGCGAGCTATTGCTCGCGCTCGACGCGCACGCGCCAGACCTCGACGTCGTTGCCCTCATGCACCGCGGCGCGCACGCCGCTGGAGTGTCGCGGGTCAAGACATACGGCCTCGCCAATGTCCCCTCGGTGTTGCGCGTGCCGCTGCAATTGCCCGTAGCCGTAGTGCGAGCGCGATGCGACCTGCTGCATGCACAGTACAACGCACCGCCCTATTGCCCGCGCCCCTATGTCGTTAGCATTCACGACATCGGCTGGGTGCGTTACCCGGAGTTGTTCCCCCCCGCGATGCGCGGACGGCTCGTGGCATTGACGCCGGGCACGCTGCGCCGCGCCGCGCGCGTCTTCACGCTCACGGAGGCCATCCGCCGCGAGATCGTCGATGCCTACGGCACGCCCATCGAGAAGATCGATATCGTTGCGCCCGGTGTGGACCCACGCTATTTCGTTCGGCACGCACCCGACACGCGTGAAGCCGTGCGTGCCAAATATGGATTGCCGGAGGAGTACATTCTCTATGTCGGGGCGGTACAACCGCGCAAAAATCTTGCGCGGCTGGCGGAGGCCTTTGCACGGTTGAGAGCCCGTGGCCTGCCGCATGCGCTTGTGATTGCAGGCAAGCACACATGGCTGGCCGATGACGTGTTGAAGCCGGTCGAGTCGCTAAATCTGGGCGAGCGGCTGCGTTTCACGGGATATGTCGATGCAGGCGATTTGCCTGTGCTGATGGCTGCCGCGTCGGCGTTCGCCTACGTGTCCGTGTACGAAGGCTTCGGATTGCCCGTGCTCGAAGCCATGGCCTGCGGTACTCCCGTGCTGACCTCCCGAGCCGCCGCGATCCGGGAAGTGGCAAGCGACGCCACCTTGTGTGTCGA
>JBHEKO010000140.1:0-17962 GCA_041859475.1 Candidatus Hydrogenedentales bacterium | reverse complement strand
ACAGCCATTGGACCTACGGGGCTACCCGTACCGTTCAAGATCGCCGTGTCGATATCTGCCGCGGAACAGACTCCCATTTCGATGAGTCGCGTCGCCTCGTTGGCATTCACAAGCGCGAAATCGCTCGGATTGATCTTCTGCGTTGCTTTGGCCAAGTCGATGTCCGGACGCCCATGCGACCAATCAAAGAAACCTCGCCCGGTCTTCTTGCCCAACTCACCTGCTTGAACCTTTTCACTCAACACCTTCCCTGGTGCGTAGTCGGGATGCACCATGTCGGCAAAGTACTTGGACGCGCTGTAATTGATATCGAGCCCCGTGTAGTCCATGAGTTCGCAAGGACCCATAGGCATGCCTTGGCCACGAAGCAGCGCGTCCAACTCCTCCGGAGTCGCGATGCCTTCGTCTAGAATGCTGTTCACCAGGACGCCCGTCGGGGCTTGCACGCGGTTAATGATGAACCCCGGCACATCCTTGTTCACCCGCACCGGCTTCTTGCCAATCTTCTCGCAATACGCGAAGCAGAGGTCCATGGTCTTGTCGCATGTTGCGTCACCCTTGACAATTTCCACGGCATTCATGAGCACGGCGGGATTGAAGAAGTGCATCCCCACCACCTGCGCAGGCCGCAGGGTAGCTTTGGCAAGTTGCGTGATGCTCATCGTCGACGTGTTGGATGCAAGAATCGCATGGGCCGGTGCAGCTACATCCAAGTGTTCGAAAAGTTGCTTCTTCAGCAAAAGGTCCTCGGGGATGGCCTCAATGACTAGGTCGGCCTGAAACACCGCCTCGGGAAGCTCCGTGCACGTTTTGAATAGTTCGCCGCGAATGACGTTGACGTGTTCTTGCGAGACCTTCCCCTTCTGTACCAACTTCTGAAGGCTCTCTTCGATGCGGACCGCGCCCCGTTCCACATACTCCTGTTTGATGTCGCGCAGGACCACGCGGAACCCCGCGATCAGTGCCACCTCGGCGATGCCGTGCCCCATGTCACCCGCGCCAATCACGGCCACAGTCTTGATGTCGCTTACAGTCATGCTTTGCGCTCCCATTTAATGCCAGATAATGCAGCCCTTGTGTCTCCGACAGTGATACGCGAATAAGACGTCCGAGTCAAGGCGGACCTCGGTTGCTTGAATAGACTCGGCGGATGCCGCATAGTTCGAGGGTGCAACAAAAAGGTATTTGTTGCCGCTGCGGCAATCCTCTCTCTACTGGGGGCGCAACCGAGGGAGCTACCATGTTTTCAAGTCGATTCTCCACCGTACTTGGCGTGTTCATTGCGATAGCAGTTGCGGTATCAGGAAGCTACGCAGAGGATTCCGTATTGCCTCAAGGCGAGGCCCGCGCCGCCTTATCGAGCGCGCATTTCCCCGACCGGGTGCACGAATTTGTGTGGCGCAACTGGGCGGCAGTCGATCCAGCAAAAATAGCGAAGATCCTGGGCGCCTCGGAGCAGGACATTCGGACAATGGCCGGGTCCATGGGATTGCCCACGGATGTCGTGGTTGAACCGGTAATGCGGCAGCGGGGCTACGTAACCCTCATCCGGCGGAATTGGCATCTCCTGCCCTACGAGCAATTGCTTGAGTTGCTCGATATGACGCCCGAGAAGCTTTCCGTCATGCTGCGCGAAGAGGACTTTCTCTGGATAAAGCTCGGTCGCATTAAGCCTGCATGCGATCCCTTGCGCTACCAAGCGCCCGATGAAGCGGCGCTGCGCCGGGCCGCGGAGATTCGCAGCGTCGTCGAGAGGGAATTCGGCGGCGAAATTCTTCAGCCGGCCGAGCCTCGGTTCGATTTCGTGCGGCAGTTTGCCAACCCTCTTCCGGGCATCACGTTGCCGGCGCAAACCGACGCGCAATCGAGCGTGCAGCGGCTTGTGTATTCGTACGTGGCCGTCTACGGCGATCCCTTGCTGAATCCCGAGTTGAACCCCTATCCGGATGGCCTGCTGCAACGCCTTGCATCCGTCGGCATCAACGGAGTGTGGTTGCAGGCCGTCTTGAGAGACCTGGCCCCGGGCGGCGAGGCCTTCCCGGAGTTTGGCGCGGAGCATGAAAAACGCCTGGCGAGTTTGCGGGCGATGGTGGAGCGAGCGAAGAAGTACGGCGTCTCTATCTATCTCTACATCAATGAGCCGAGGGCCATGCCCACGGCTTTCTTCAAGGATCGCCCGGACATGGCCGGGGTCGTTGAAAGCGACCTGACCGCCATGTGCACGACGCATCCCGCCGTAAGGCAATGGATGGGTGACGCGCTCGCGCATGTGTTTCGCGAAGTTCCCGGTCTGGGGGGCATCTATTCGATCACCGCGTCGGAGAATCTGACGAGTTGCGCCTCTCACGGCTCGTGGACTGCGTGCGAGCACTGCAAGTCGCGTAGCGACGCGGAGATCATTTCCGAAGTCGTGAACGTGCTCGAAGAAGGCGTTCACCGGGGAAACCCGAACGCCAACGTGTTGATTTCTGACTGGGGTTGGAAAGGACACGGCGACGCGCCGGACATCATCGAGCGCATGCCGAAATCGATCTTCCTCATGTCGGTTAGCGAATGGAGCCTACCGATCGAGCGCGGCGGCATCAAGAGCACCGTGGGCGAGTATTCGATTTCGGCGGTTGGCCCGGGCCCGCGCTCGCAAAGGCATTGGAAGCTAGCCGAAGAAGCCGGGCTTAAGACGGGTACGGAGATTCAGTTCAACAACACGTGCGAAATCGCCAGCCTGCCCTATCTGCCGGTCATGGACCTCATCGCCGAGCACTGCCACAATCTGCAGGTGGCAACGGACCTGGATGCCATGCTCATCGGTTGGACCATGGGCGGCTACCCCTCCCCCAACTTTCAGCTTGCCCAGCGAATTAGCAGTACGCCCAATGCAGACGTGAATGCCATTCTGGACACGTTGGCACAAGAACGCTTCGGCGCGGAAGGTGGTCCCCACGCACGCAAAGCGTGGACGAGCATGAGCAACGCATTTCGCGAGTACCCCTTTCACATCGGCGTGGTCTACACGTCTCCGGTGCAATGGGGCGCGGCGAATCCCCTGTATCTTGCCAGGACCGGTTATTCGGCAACGATGTGGGGGATCCCGTACGACGACCTAGACGGGTGGCGCGGGCCCTACCCTCCGGACGTCTTCGCGGATCAGTTCTTCAAGATGGCCAAGGGATGGCAAATTGGCGTGGAAGAAATGAAGGTTGCGGTCGAGAACACTCCCCCCGAGAAGCGAGTCGACGCGCAGGCCGATCTGCGCATGGCTCAAGCGGCGGGCATCCACTTCGAGTCGGTGGCAAACCAGGCGCAATTCGTCTTCGCGCGCAATCAGCTTGCCGACACTTCGAAGACGTTCTCCCCCGAGGAGAGGCAACAATTCGTAGACACGATGCGGAAGCGCCTGGAATCCGAAATTGCATTGGCCCGAAGCCTCTACACGCTTACGCGGGAAGATTCGCGAATTGGCTTCGAACCGTCGTGCCAGTATTTCTATCTTCCGCTGGACCTCGTAGAAAAGGTGGTGAATTGCCGTTGGTTGCTGGATACATTGAAGACTGAGAGCTGAGAGAAGCTGCACGGAAAGGGACCTCGGAGGGGCGCTGATGGTGCGTGGGATCATTTGGCCTTCAGTGATGATTGTCGCCTTGACGATTCCGATCGCCTCTGGGTTTTCTTTCGCGCAGGAAGAAAATTCGGTATCGACACCCCAAGCGGACGGCGCAGACAAGACGGAAGCCCCGCCCAACCCGAATCTCGTGAAGCTGCCTTTTAGCTTCCCCGCGGGCATGGAGAACACGCCGGTCATCTATAAAGGCCGGCCGCTGCTGGTGCAAAACCGGCGCTCGAACAAGAATGGCCCCGAGCAGGATGAAGCCGACCTTTTCATCCAGGACCTCGTAACCGGCCAAGAGGTCGTCCGCCTGGGGAAGGGCTTCTCATTCGTCAGCGCTCTGGTGAATGGCGAAGAGATGAATGTCTTTGGCACCGTGAACACCAGCAAGGAATGGACCAAGGACGTCTACCGATTCTGGTCGACAGACCTGAAGAACTGGACGCAGGAATTGGCTGTGGCGAGGAAGGACGCAGACGAGCACCTGTTCAACACATCGGTGTGCCGTGACGGCCAAGGCTATCTCATGGCCTACGAGTCGAACAAGCCTCTGGCTTGGAGTTTCTATTTCGCTCGTTCGAAGGACTTGGCGAAGTGGGAGAAGATTCCAGACCTCGCGTTCGCGGACACGGCTGAGAACTCGTTCTGCGCCTGCCCGGCGCTTCGCTACTTTGCGCCTTACTACTATGTAATATACGGGATCCAATGCGACCGTGGGATCGGCAAGCACTACCAATACAAGTTGTCCACGAGCAAGTACGCCGCGGCGGTGGCCCGTTCCAAGGATCTTGTCACCTGGGACCTGAGCCCTTGCCGGGGTCCATTCCTCGACCCTGTTCCCGGCGAAGGAATTAACAACACCGACGTCGACTTGTTCGAGTATGAGGGCAACACCTACGTCTACTACGGGACGGGGGACCAGGCCACCTGGGGTACCATCCGCGTGGCAATGTACGCCGGGCCGATGAAAGAGATGCTGGAGGCCCATTTCCCCTCGAATGTGCCAACCATCCAGTTCGACACGAAGCAGCAGAAGTACCTATACCCTTGATCCTGGATCATAGCGAATTCTTGTCTTCCGTCTCATGGGAATTTGGAGGAGTATGGAAATGCAAGTGGACAACCTGTTCCATCCAATCATACGACTTGTTAAGGCAACAGGGTGGTGTGTTGCGGTTTTCTTGAGTTCCGCGGCAACTTTGTCCGCGACGTCTTGGGACCCGGCGACGGCCGACTATTCGGGCAACAAGGGAACAAAGATCTACGTATCGAAACTGGGCGACAACTCCGACGGCAGCAGTTGGGAGAAGGCATTTCACACGATCCAAGCTGCCATTCAGGCGGTGCCCAATGAAAAAGGTGGCCATATGGTCATAGTCCGCCCCGACACCTATGACGAAGCCAATCTCTATCCGTCCTTCAAAGGCGCCAAGGGCTCGTACAATGTGTTGGTCGGCGACTTTGATGGTCGATTGGGCTCAGGCGCGACGGGATGGGTGGTGCAGGATTCAGGCGCACCGGAAGTGGTCCTAAAGAATCACCCTTCGGAATGGATGTGGCAAACTATCGATGGCGATCCCGCCAAACAGTGGGGGCTGAAGAGCATTGACTGGTGGGGTCCCACCAAGTGTGATCTGAAGTTCTCTGGCGAACTTTTTGATCGCTGGATATTCCGAAACATCTATTCCGCCGGCTCGGAAGGCGGTATCGGTTGGGACATGACCTGTAGCAAAGGCGTGGAGTTTTCTGCCCTCGTCGAAGATTGCGTAGGTACCGGCCGTTTCTGCGGAGCGGGAGTAGGGGGCCATACCGGACGAGCCGATGAGCCAATCACATTCCGTCGCTGTTACTTCATGTGCTTTGACTGGTGGGGTGATGCGGCCGGGGTGTATGTGCGCGCCGAAAACCCGGAAAAGCGCGATTGCTATGACGCTGTATTTGAGGATTGCACCATCGCCGGCCCGGATAACGCCCTGCAGGCAGGTAATCCAGGGTACGACGGCTACACCAAGGTGAAATTGAAGGACTGTCGGCTGTTCTCATTGAACTTCTCGCAGCCCCGCGGCCAGCCTTCCACCGGCATCATCTACCATACGCTGAAGGGTTCTCTGCTCCATGTGGATTTGGAAGACACGATTCTAATCGGGTACAAGGTTTTCGGCAGCGGAGGCCAGCAATTTGGCTGCGAGGCCAGACCGGACGGCGGGCCAGTTTCGTATTCCGTGAAGGGGAAGGTTCAGGCCTATGTGCAGTTCGAACAAGAAGTACCTGAAGGAATCGAACGGCTGCGATATTGGCCGGTAGAAGCCTTCAATTCTCTCATGCCGAATCGTTTTCACGGAGATAGAATTGCCGAGTCACGAGGGGGAAAGACTAAGTAGACTCAAGACATCTCATTCCGGTTATGACTGACTCGCAAGCACGGTACGCTCATCCAGACTCAGGCAAATACTAGTCTCCCAACAGAAAAACAAGGTTCAGAATGCCATCTTTCCGAACACGTTCCATCCTGCCTCTGTATCTGATTATCGTCTTCTGCGGAGCGGAAGTTGCTGGGGGCCAACCTCATGGATCGTTCGTATACGGAGGGCATTCCTCGATAGCAATCCTGCCCGCGTGGGAACACACCGATTCATCGACGCTGTCGCCCGAGGGACGACAGGTCGAGGAAACCACTTGGCGAGAACCGGGCGGCGGACTCGTGGCGACGTGGCGCGTCGAGCATATCGCTGGCCAGACGGCAGTCGAGTGTCGCTGGATCTTCGAGAACCCAGGCACGGAACCGACCAAACCTCTTACCGACGTAGCCGCCCTCGATCTGATGATTGATAATGCAAGCCGGGTGCAGTTAATCAGCAGCACGGGAGGGTTGACGGGGCCGGTCGATGGCACGCCGCCGGGATTCGTGGTTTCCGAGTCTTCTCTCGAAAAGCCCGTATCGCTTTCGGCAGCCGAAGGACGCTCGTCGAACAAGAAACTCCCGTTCTGGGTGCTCCACAACAAGGAGTCGAATGCCGGGAAATTCATGGGAGTCGGGTGGTCAGGACAGTGGGAAGCCAACTTCCGCCCTGTGTCTGGGGAAGACGCCGTGCGCCTTACGGTGGGCATGCCGGGCGTCAACATCGCGCTCCCATCAGGCGAACGCATCGTCTCGCCGAGCATTCTCTTGGGCGATTATCGGGGAAGTTCCCAGGCGGGCTGTAACGCGTTGCGCCGCATCATCGACAATGAGTACGTTGCCAAACTTGGTGGCAAGAAGCTCTTGCCGCCGGTTTCCTGGAACAGTTGGTTTACGTTCAACAATCAGATCAGTGACGCCATGTTGCGGCAGCAAGCCGACGCCGCCGCGGGACTGGGTGTCGAGTTCTTCTGCATCGACGCAGGCTGGTTCACGGGAGCGTTTGACGCAGGCCTGGGCAATTGGACTGCCGACCCGGCAAAGTTCCCGCAAGGCTTAAGGCCTATCGGCGACTATGTCGCCCAGAAGGGAATGAAGCTCGGCCTGTGGTTCGAACCAGGGCGCGCCATGCCCGGCACGCGCCTTGCCACCGAACACCCGGAATGGGTCTATCGCAACCAGGTAATGTTGGAGATTCCCGAGGCGCGCACTTGGCTTTTCAACGCCATGTGCATGGCAATTGATGAAAGCACGGCCGCCTGGATTCGTTACGACATGAACCAGGGCTACTTCCAACCGGACCCGTTGACCGCGTGGAACGAACGCGACACACCACAGACCCAGGGGCTTACGCAGATTCGTTACCTGTTGGGCGAGTACGAACTGCTGGATCGCCTCCGCGCAAAGTATCCCGATATGGTGATCGAAAGCTGCGCGAGCGGTGGCCGTCGCATCGACCTTGAAACGATCCGTAGGGCGCACACGTTCTGGAAGAGCGACGAGACCAACAATCTCGTCATCGCGCGCTCGCAAGAAACGGGGGGAAATATGTTTCTGCCGGGCGGATTGCTCAACACCAATCTCCCCGGCGCCAGCGGCGCGTCCGAGTTCGATCTTCACAGTCTGTTTGCCGGCCCATTGGGCTTCGCCACCAATTGGACCCAATTGGATGCCGCTGGACGCGACCGGGTCGCAAAGACTATTGCCGGCTACAAAAGCATCCGGCACTTGCTCGACAAGGATTACTATCCGTTGTTCTCTCAGACCTTCGACGCCACGCAATGGGTCGGCTGGGAGTTCTTTGACGCCGAAGCAGACGAAGGATTTTTCGTTGTCCTCCGGCCCGCGGAATCGACCATGCCGTCTGCGGTGGTTCGCTTTGGAGGTGTCGCAGACGAGAATTCGTACGAGTTCAGCCGCCTTGACGGCAGCGAAGCACGCGAGATTGCTGGCAGCGAATTGCTCGGTGGTTTGGAAATCTCACTTGAGACTGGCGGCTCCGAAGTGATGCGCTTCCACGTCAAAAAGTGAGCCAACGTTGAAAGACTAGTACCCCCAGTTGGCGCGGCGATTTGTGCCGATTCGGGGCAAATGGGAGGCACGGTGAAAGACATCGGTTTCAGTCTACTTCTTCTGAGGTCCAGCCTTGCGCTCCTCCCCGTTGGGATGGTGTTGCTCTTGCTCGCACCCGCAGGTACAGCCGCGTGGGCCCAGACCACGGTGACAACCGAGGCGTTTGCTCAAGAAGTGGAACGCGCGCTCCCTCAGGAACAGCCATACGACTACCACAAGCGGTTGTCCGAGGCTCCGGTCCACACAGCGAGGCGAAACCCTGAAACCAACGCGAAGCCCAGCGAACTTGCGCTGCCGGATCAGGGGTGGACGTTGATCTGGAATCGGCGCAGTTCGGCCGTTCTTCAGAACGCGGTTCAGGATTTCCAGGATTACCTGAAGACGTCGATGGCAGTTCACGTGGAACTTGAGGGTAGGGATGCGCTGGAAGACTGGCAAAGCCTAGCTCGGTGCATCGTGGCCGGCACGCGCGATCAATTGCCCGGATGCGGCACGTCGCTGACGAGTCCCAAGAGCTACGAGATCATCGCGACGCCGGAGCGGATCACGGTCTGCGGCTACGACGAACGGGGCGCAATGTATGGCCTCTATAATTTGGAGGCGCGGATGAATCTCCGCGAAGGTCCGTTTCTGCCCGCGAATCTCAAGGCCGTACGGAACAGCCTCTACGATGCGCGCATGGTCATGTCGTGGACGGGCTGGATGGAGTTTCCGGACGCGATACTCTCGCATTTGGCTCACGATGGCTTCGATGCCATCTTTGCCTCTGCCCTGGCAAATCCCAATGGCGACCGCACTACCGCGGAAAACTCGACCGACTTCTATGCGCGGATACTGTATCGAATTCGCAAGCAGGACCCCGCGCGCATGCGAGACCTGATAGACCGCGCGGCGAGGTTCGGCATCAAGGTCTACACCCCGATCATCTATCAGTATGTGGGAACGCCGGAAAGCGAGGCGGGGCTGCGATCGCTAGTGCAAGGCATTTTAAAGGAGTTTCCCGACATCCGGGGGTATGTCCTCCTCACCGAAGGATTCTGGTACAAGCAATGGGGCGGCGGCCACGGCGCCAGCGAAGAGTACATGAAGGACTGGGCGCAGAACTGGAGCCACGCCGTAGGCATTGTGGCCGAAGAATGCCACCGGGTAAACCCGGCCATCGAGATTCTTCCATGGGAGTACAACATCGACTTCCGGCCGCAGAACGTGGCCATGAAACAGTATTTCATCCAACAACTTCCTGGCGACATCATCCCTTTGCTTACGTGGGAAAACGGAAAGAGCTTTGCGATTGATGGACTGCGAGGTTCTCTGCGCGACTACGCGATTAGTCAGACTGGACCTGCCGAGGTGACGCAGGCCCAGATTGGCGAGGCGCGAAAGCGCGGCATGAAGGTCTACACGAATGCCGACACCTTCGTTTGCGGCGCGCAGTTGCAGACCGTGCCGTATCACCCGTTTCCATACCAGTGGCATGACCGCTATCAGGCGATGGAGAAATACGGCATCAATGGCACACTGGAAAGTTGGACTACCGGATACTCGCCGAGCTTCATGACTGAATTGCGGGCGTGGTACTGCTGGAGCGACGCGCCGCCCATCGATGAAGTGCTTGGCGCGATTGCCGCACGCGATTTCGGGTTGGAGGGCAAGGACAGAGTCGTCAAAGCTTGGGATCTCTTCAGCCAAGCGATACGACTCGTCCCGGATACCGGCCCCACGATGGGGACCAGCAACGCGATCGGCAATCCGCTGTTCTTCGAAGAGCCGCCTGCCCGCACCGCGACGTTCAATCATTCGTGGACGGACCAAGCGGCGTGGATGAGCTACTTGGGCGGAGAGTTGAATCCGTACTGGCCGTATACGGTCTCGCGCCTCGTCTTCGTCCCCGATTTCTCCAATCAATCGAATAAGGCTGAGGGATATGCGCGAGGTGTCTCCGGGATTGATGCCCCTGGCGATGTGCGCGTGTTACCGGTCTTTCTGAAATACCTTCAATTGGCCGCGGACCGAATGGGCGAAGGACTTGTGCTATACAGAGACGCGGCACTTCGGAGTCCTAAGTCGAAACGAGAGAACGCGCTACGAGAAGTCATCGTAGCGGAGCAAATTCAGCGGATGCTCTTGAGCAACCACGCCATTCTGGAGTTCGAAGACCTGCGCCTGCAGTGGGCGTCGGAGCAGGACACCCAAAGGGCAAATGACCTACTTACTCGAATGGAGGTGGTCCTGCGGGAAGAAATCGCACGCACGGAACTCTCGCTGCTGGCGGCTACAAGGGATTCGCGCCTTGGATTTCAATGCGAATGCGACTACGTGTACACGCCCTATTCGCTCCGCGAGAAACTGGAAAGCTTGCGCGAGACACTGGACGCGCTGCTGGCGAGGCATCGTAACGAATAGCATTCCATTCCACCCAAGACCAGGTCGAATGCACGCAAAAATGCTTGTATACTCCTGAAGAATTGGATAGGAGACGAACGCATTGGGGGTGCCTGTTGTGAAAGAGCGTATGACCTCGCGCGAGCGGATGCTCAAGGCGTTGAACCATGAAGAATCCGACCGTGTGCCTATCGACTTAGGGGGATTTCAGACCGGTATTCACAAGGTGGCCTATCTTCGCCTACTCGAATACTTGGGCATTCAGGACGACTTGGTCATTCTCGATCCCGTTCAGCAATTGGCCCGCCCCTGCGAGGCCGTGCTGAAGCGCTTTCATGTCGATACGCGCTACATCACGGCGGGCGGGTCCGATAGCTTCAAAGGTGGCATCGAGCAGAACTCACGAGATGGCCGGTTGTGGCACGACCTTCGCGATGAGTTCGGAGTCGTGTGGTCGATGCCCGACGATCACCCCCTGTACATGGACATCACGCACCATCCGCTCGCGAACGCCACGATTGACGGCTTGAAAGCGTATCCTTTTCCAAAGGGCAATGACCCATCGCGATTCCGGGGCGTGCGCGAACGCGTGCAGCGGTTGCGCGACGAGACGCCTTACGCGATTTGCACCGGCATCGGCGGCGTCGTCTACGAATACTGCTGGTACATGCGCGGCTTGGAACGCTGGCTCATGGACATGCTCGTGGAACCCGAATTCTGCGAGGCGTTGCTGGAGTGTACCGTCCGGTACTGGATGGACTTCTACACGGGTTTCATGGGCGCGGTGGGCGACCTTGTCGACGTCGTCATGATCGGCGACGACCTCGCGGGGCAGACGGGGCCCCTATTCGCGCCGGAGTTCTACCGCGCCATCGTGAAGCCACGCCAGAAGCGGCTGGTGCAACACATCAAGTCACTCACAACGGCGAAGGTTTGGTACCACACGTGCGGCGCATGCGTCGAGTATATCCCCGACCTGATCGACAACGGCGTGGATATCCTCAACCCAATTCAAATCGGCGCGAAGGACATGGTCCCGGAAGACCTGAAGAGACGGTTCGGCAAGAAGATATGCTTCTGGGGCGGCGGCATCGATGCTCAGCACGTGCTGGCAACGGCCACGCCCGCGGAAGTGCGGGAGCATGTCCGTCTCAACCTGGAGGCCTTCAAACCCGGCGGTGGCTACGTGTTCAACAACTGCCACAACATCCAGGCGGGCGTACCGCCCGAGAACATTGTCGCGCTATTCGATGCCGCTTACGAGTTTGGAGGTTGCGCGGAACAAGGTTGAGTCACACCCTTCGGCGCGTCATTCGAAAACGGCAGAATCCAAACGAAACCGGCTATGCGAGCAGCGATCCCATTGGAATTGCCCAAAGACGGTCGCCGAGTCTTGCGCTCAACGTGCCGTTGTAAAGCAGGACAGCGGCAACGCATTGGGGGGTTCGTTCAAGGAAGATGCGCAAACCCGAAAGGTCGCGCTCACTCCAGCGCGATGCGGCCTTCACTTCAAACGCGAACACTTTTCGGTTGTCTTCGATCACGAAGTCCACTTCATGCCTGCCCTGCTCGTGCCAGTACGTGAGTTGCGCACCGGGAAGGTGGGCTTCGCAAAGCGCGGATAGATTCTGCGCGACGTAGGTTTCGTACAATGCGCCACGAAGCAAATCATCTTCTCCAGGCTCCAGAGACGACACACCCGCCATGTGTGCCGCCAGCCCACTATCGGTGAAGTAGAGTTTTGGCGATTTGACCAAGCGTGAACTCCGGTTCTTCAGGAATGGCGGCAGCCGACGAATGAGAAACGAGGTTTCGAGGAGATCGAGATAGCGTTTCGCAGTTGTCACGCCAAGCTTAGCGTCGCGCGCGAGCACACTGACGACGAGAACCTGGCCGGTGCGCAATGCCGCCAACTGGGCTAGATTTCTAAACGACACTAGATCCGTGATTTGAGACAACTGCCGCACATCACGTTCTACGTACGTTTGCACATATCCGCGAAACCACTCGCCGGCGCCTGTTTTGGAGGCGAGACAGGCCGGAGGCAGACCTCCAGCGAGCACCTCACTTTCCGATATAGGTTTCGTCTCTTCAACACTAAGCGCCTGCTTCTTCAGGAACTCCACCAAGCAGGAAGGTCTTTCCGTTGTCCGCAGAATCTCTCGTCGCGTCATGGGGTGCAACGTAAAGTAGCTTGCGCGTCCCGCCAGCGTTTCCGATACGTGCCCCAGCAATGAGAGGTTTGCAGAACCGGACAAGATGAAATTCCCGGGGCGGCGTTGCTCATCGACATGTTTCTTAATCGCCACCAGCAATTGCGGACACCTCTGAACTTCATCGAGGGTTATGGCATCGCCCAATAGCGACTCAGGCTCCGTTTGCGCGGACGCCAGCGTTGCGAAGTCGTCAAGGGTCCGGTAACTGCGATTTCGAACCAGAGTCGCATCATTTCGCAGCAGCGTACTCTTGCCCGATTGCCGCATTCCCGACAGGACCACAACCGGCATTTGTTCGAGTGCAGCCTCAAGTCGAGGGGCAATTTCACGCGGCAAGTAGTCTGTCATAATTGACCACATCATAGTGGCAATTTGACACTATGTCAAGGTCATATTTGACATCTGTCAACAATCGCCTCTCCTAACTCCTTTAAAATACAGCTGTTACATATGGAACCGTCACTGGGCCTTCGGGGAGTACGGCCACGCGCACTCCTTTCCCCAAGGAAAGAAGATGGCGTTCCAAAGACTCCTGCAGATTGGTGACCGGGGTCAGTTTGCAGGAACGCACCGTTCTATCGTCCAGCGCAGAATGGAAAAAGACACCGGCCCGTTGCCTGATCTTGGCGAGGATTTGCGCTTGCCATTGATCGAGTTTGGGCGCGGCCAGCGCCTTCAGGCGCGCATCCAAGTCGTCGATGGAATCCGCCTCGCGCAGCATGGTGCCGAAGTTGCCGTGATCGGGGATGCCGTCGCTGCACTCGCTGGCCACGTAGATGCTTCCCCCCTGTCGGACGATGCGCGCCGCCGCCGACATGCCTTTGACGGCCTGGTAGAGGTTCTGGTCCAGTGGAAAGCCACTGTTGGACGTGACCACGACCGGAAATTCGCTGGGTACAGCAACCATGGCCCGCTCGCGTACATATTCGCAACCCACCCGGTGGGCCTTGATGTAGTCGCCGATGAAGAATGCCGTAATCTCCTTGGCATTGTTCAGAGTTACATTCACCAAGACATCGGGCGGACACATTCGGACCATCTCGCAGACCGTCTCGTGTACTAGGTTTTCGTCCAACGCGCCCCACGTGCTTCGCGGATGAGCAATCAAGTCATAGCTATGCAGGTGCAAGATCGTATCGAGCGCGGCCACGCCCGGCGCGACCGCCTTGGGTCCGCCCGAGAAACCCGCGAAAAAGTGCGGTTCGATAAACCCAACTACGATTCGTTTGTCGGCGCGGACGTACTCTGTATCCAGACATACGGGGACGCCGCCGTGCGTCTCTCCCACGCATTCATTGCGCGCCGCGTCGTAGGCATCGTGATTCACCACGCGCACACGGCGCACCAGTTCCTCGCCGAACATCGTGGCCAGCTCTTCGGGCGAGTTCGGACGGTGCGTGCCGGTGCCGACGAGCACCGTCACCTGCTCGTCGGGGACACCCAACGCTTCGAGTATCCAGGGGAGCAGCGCACGGTTAGGGACCGGGCGCGTACCATCCGACGTGACGATGCACACGCGTTCCCCCGGGGAAACAAGGCCGCGAAGGCGGGGGCTCTCAATAGGCTCGGCGCACGCACGGGCAAATGCATGGTTGGGGTCCGGCAGGGCATTCTCATGTCTGGGAGAAAGCACGGACCAGTCCGCCAGAGCCGGATTTAGGCGCAATGAAATGCGTCCCTTGCCGTAAGCCAAATGGACCGTTTCGTAGGTTTTCGGAACAACCCGCATATACAGAATCCCCCCATTCGCAGGAGCAGAGCGCAACTATCCAAGAATCTTTTGCCTGCCGATTGCGCACGATACAGACGGAAAATAACACGCCCACCCGGAAACCGCAATGAACGGCGCCCTCCACCTCGCGCTTTCTTCGTCGAGCTATCCGCTGGTATCCTTCACGCATGTCGCACATCCATCGTTTCTACGCATCGCCTGGGACAGTCGTCTCCGAATCGCTTGCCGTACTCCAGGGGGACGAAGCGCATCATGCGCTTCACGTCGTACGCGCTCGCATGGGCGACGCAGTCGCCTTGTTCGATGGCAAGGGTGGCGAATGGCTTGGCTCCGTATCCGGGACGGGGCGCCACGAGGTACACATCGACATCGCCGAGCGTCGCGAGACTTTGCCACCGAAGTCCTGCGTGACTTTGTTGCAGGCGACGCTCAACAATCAGAAGGCCATGGAAGAACTCATCCGCCGGTGCACGGAGATTGGCGTGCGCCGATTCGTGTTCTTTCCTTCTCGTCATTCCGAACGCAGGCCGCCGCGTTCGGACAAATGGGAACGCATCGCCATCGAAGCCTGCAAGCAGTGCGGACGGCTCTGGCTTCCCTCGTTCGAGGATGCCAAAGACCTGGACGCCGCACTGCACGCAACACAAGGCATAGTCTTCGTCGCCACCCAACACGCCACGGCGTCCCCAATTGAACTCACCCCAGGCACCAGCGAAGCGGCACTCCTTGTTGGTCCCGAAGGCGACTTCACGGACGAGGAAGTGGCAGCAATTCTCAAGCGCGGAGCGCAACCGTTATCCCTCGGAGATGCCACGTACCGTTCGGAAGCCGCCGCCTTTCTCGCCTCTGCGCTCTTGCTTTATGAATTCGGCAGCCTTGGGCCAAGAGGTAACACGCCTGCGCCAGCGTGACTGGGATGTGCGTCGAAAAAGGGGAACAAGGAAGGCAAGACGCACCGCGCCAGACGGAATTCCCACGCACAGGAGACTTGCCGATTCTCAGGTGAAGTTGCCCGCTCGCACTTTCTGGTCGCACTCCCGTCCCATTACCGGCTGCGTTTGAAGTCTTCGCGATAGGCTATAATCCAAGCGGGGCGGTATCCCCCTATAGGAGACTCAGCATGAATGCCTTTCCGCGCACGACGGTCGGTGGGGTTTCCGTGTCTCGCATGGTGATCGGCACGAACTGGTTCCTCGGGTTCAGCCACACCTCGATGGCGAAGGACGAGTTCATCCGCGACTACGTATCCGACCGGAAACGGATTGCGGATATACTGGAGGTCTATTTCAAAGCGGGCATTGACACAATCATCGGCATCAGCACGTTCGCGCCGTTGCCGGAAGCCATTCAGGAGGCGCAGGACCGGACGGGCGTAGAAGCCATCGTGATGTCCACGCCGCATTTTCCCGTTTCGCATGAAACGCCGGTGGTTGGATTCACGGGCGCTGACGTTGATGAAATTCTCGATGAGAACATGCGGTCTGGCGCGAGCTTCTGTATGCCGCACCAGTGCGTGACGGACGCGATGGTAGACCGCTGCACCGCGAAGATCCGGAAGTTTGACGAGCTTTGCGCAAAGATCCGCGAGCGGGGGATGATCCCGGGGTTAAGCACGCACATGCCCGAGGCTATCGTCTATGCGGACGATTCGGGACTGGACGTTGAGACGTATATCTCAATCTACAATTCCATGGGATTCCTGATGCAGGTGGAAGTCGATTGGATTGCCCAGATCATTCGAAACGCGAAGAAGCCCGTCTTGACGATCAAGCCGATGGCGGCGGGGCAGCTTCGTCCGTTCCAAGCATTGAACTTCGTGTGGAACACAATCCGTGATCAGGACATGGTCGCGGTGGGCTCGATGACGCCGCGCGAAGCCGAGGAATTGATCGAGCTTTCGAGGGGCATTTTGGAGCGCCGCACGCCCGAAGTCGAGCTTCAGCGCACGCGGTCCAAGAAAAGCCTGACGGTGTAGTGCAGGGAGTCGTGCGGACTACAACCTATTCGCGGACGCGGAAGACAGGAACAGACACGCCTTCGCTTCGCTCCGCTCATGTCAGTCCCTATTTTCCGCTATGACCATTCGCGCAATCCTGTTCGACGCAGCGGGAACCCTGTTGCATGTTCACCCAAGCGTGGGTCATGTCTATGCCGGCGAAGCCGCGCGCTATGGAGTGCATGTCGCGCCGGAGGCGATCAACGCCGCCTTCAAACGGGAATGGGGCGCGCGCCGCTCATTGCCCCACGGGGCAACGCCGTTTCATACGTCCGAGACGATCGAGCGCGCGTGGTGGCACGACCTCGTGGCCGCAGTCTTCGATGAAGTTGGAGAAATCGCCGCCTTCGGCTCAGACTTCGAGGGCTTCTTTTCTACGCTGTATGAGCGATTCGCGGACCCCGGCGACTGGCGGATCTATGATGATGTACTGCCTGCGTTGGACGCCCTTCGCGAAATGGGTACACGGTGCGCCGTCGTCTCGAACTGGGATTCGCGGCTTCCGCGTCTCATCGACAGACTGGGGCTGACATCCCGCTTCGAGTTTGTGCTGACGTCGGCGGAAGCTGGGTGCAGCAAGCCCGCGCCCGGGATATTCGTGTCCGCGCTCGAACGCCTCCACGTGTCCGCCTCCGAGGCGCTGCATGTCGGCAATTCGCCGGACGACGATGTGCTCGGGGCCGAACAAGCCGGGCTTCATGCCGTGCTCATAGACCGCGGGAAAGGCGCGAGCGCCGGCCTCCGGTCCTTGACCGAACTGCCGGCGCTCATCTATGGAATCGCCCGTGGGGGCGCTTAGCCGTGGGTTGTCTGTTTTGCGTCGCGCGTGAAGAGGTCGTACAAAATGGGAATGACAATCAATGTCAGAACGCCGGAAACGAGAATGCCGCCGATAGACGCAATGCCAATCCCCGTGCGCATCTCGCTCCCTAGTCCCCTACCAGCCGCCAAAGGCAACATACCAAGAACCGCCGCAAGCGTGATCATCAGGATCGGGCGAAACGCTTCTGCGGAGGCTTGAATCATCGCCTCGTGGCGCAACGCCCCACCTTCCATCAGTTGGTTGACGCGGTCAAGGATCAGAATGGCGTTGTTCACGACGATGCCCGCAAGCATCACGGCGCCGAGCAACACGAACACGGAGACCGACTCGCCGGTGAGATACAGCGAGTAGAATACGCCGATGAGACCTAGCGGCAAGGTGAAGAGGATAATGAAAGGCTGCTTGAACGATTCGAGGATTGCCGCAAGCGTGAGGTAGGTGAGAAGGATCGCAATCAGGCCTGCTTCGAGAAACGCCTCGCCGGACTCCTGCATCCGCTCGAATTCGCCCCGATAGCCATAGCTGTAGCCTGTTGGCAATTCAGCCTCTTTCTCGAACACTTGGTTGATTTCGGCCACCGCGGTACTGAGCGGCTTATTCTCCGATAGATTCGCATACACTTTGGAAATACGGCGCTTGTCGTTGCGCGTGATCTGAATGGGCGAGATCCCCTGCTCCACATCGGCAAAATTGGTGAGGAGCAGGGCGCTGCCCGGCATGCCCGGAAATTGGAAGGAC
>JBHEKO010000750.1:0-3874 GCA_041859475.1 Candidatus Hydrogenedentales bacterium | reverse complement strand
CTGGCCCAC
This sequence comes from Candidatus Hydrogenedentales bacterium, assembly GCA_041859475.1. GTDB lineage: Bacteria > Hydrogenedentota > Hydrogenedentia > Hydrogenedentales > SLHB01 > JAIBAQ01. Next base: position 3,865 of record JBHEKO010000750.1, on the reverse strand, counting down.
CGCGCGGTAAAACGCTTCGCGTTGATACGCTTCCATCATCGGAAGCTCGTTGCCGTCGGGCAGCGGCGTGGCGGTCTCTTTCGCCGTCGCGAATTCGGGGCTGTTCGTGGGCGCGCCCCAACGCAACTCCGGGCAATGGTTCGGATCGAAGGACATGTCGTACAGACGTCGCTCCAACTCAAGCAAGCTCACCGGCACCTTCTCGCCGGCGCTGTTGGTGTACTGAAACACCTTCTCCGCGAACACGCGGTTCTTCTCGCCGACCAGCGAATGCGCCAAGTCCTCGCGCGCTTCCGTGTAATACCACTCCAGCCCCGTCAGGTCCACCAAGTCGGGCTGGCGGTCGTACCAACGCACCACGTTGTCCATCCAATCGGCGAGGTAGTAGTAGCGCGCCCGAATGTCGATGTCCGACGACGCCGTGCTGAACTCGCCCCAACGCCCGCCCGCCGTGAAGATGTTCTCCGAACGGCTGTTCTCGGGAAACGTGATCGCGCCGTTAGCCAGAACGTCCTTCCACCCTTCCTGCACAATCTCCTCGCGCATCGCGAACAGGTTAAGCAACTGATCGGCGTAATCGCGCAGGAAAACTGCCGGGGCCACGCGCTCGCCGGGCTTACGCATACGCGCCTGGATGAACTCGTGGAAACTCGTAAGCTCGATGCCGTTCTCGACGATCCGCTGCGTGTGGCTGATCTCCCCGATACGGTCGTACTGCTCCGTCGAGAAACCGAACTCAGCCATCTCCGCATCGGTGCGCCTGCGCACCTTCGTGACCTTGCCCTCGTCATTGGTCTCGGCAATCGGATAGCGCCACACGCGCAGCCCCTGGAAACAGCCCGCGTACTCGTTGCCCGGCTGCGAAGAGCGCTTCGCGGGGATGCCCATCACCGCGTTCAACCCGTTAAACGAATAGATGTCGCGCGAGGCCGCCGTCGTCGAATCGAGGAAGTGCAACTCGCCGAACCGATCCACGTCCGCGAGGATGAGCACGTGCCCATCGAGGTAATGCATGCAACCCGGCAACAAATACTGAGGGTTGATCGCCACCGGGACCGTATCGGACAGCTCCGAATTCTCGTTGAACGGCTCGACCCGCAGATTGCCCGTGCAATACCCCGTCACCGCGTTGGAGAAAAAGTCCTGCGGCGATTCCGCGTCGAGGCTCGAATACGTGCCCACCGGGATGTTGTGACTCGCCGTCCGCAAGTCGCCCCCCGTCGAACGCACATAGCTGATCATCCACGGGAGGCCGCGCCGGTACGCGTAATACGAGGTGAGCGTGACCGTCAATTTGCCGCAATCGATCACGCCGTTGATGGACCGCATGATCGACACGTCCAACTGCGGATTCGACTGCTCGCCCGCGAACGCCTCGTCGAGCAACAGGTTCATCTCCGGGTCCGTGAGGACGCGCTCGATCTTCGCGCGCCGCTGTTCCACCGTGCCCTGGCACTTCAGCTTGTAGATGTGATTGATCCACTGGGCAAAGTGATGCGTCTCGGGAACCGTCCATTGCCGCACGACCGGCCACGCCCCGCCGTCGCCATGAATGGACGGCGGATTCGGGTCTTCCGCTCCTGCAGAAATGCACCCAAGGAGGACCAATGCGCCTATCAAGGCAACACGCAAACTATGCACGAAACCAATATCCTTCCGCGGACGAATCCGACGACACGCCCAATCCGTAGTGCTCAGCGAGAATCTACCCCAAAGTCTAGTGAAAACGGCGCGAAATGGCAAGTGGGCGCGGCCCTTCCGGGAATCGGGACTTATCCGGGACCGCCAATCTCCCGATTGGCCAATTGGCTACGCCGCCCTGTTGTGGCGTGGTCTTGTATCTTCCCGGTTGCGGTGTCAGAGCGTGCAAATAGGTCGCAGTAGCAGCCGTGGTCACCCGAACGCGCCACGCGCCCGACCGGCAGGATTTCCCTCCTCGTTGCAGCTTTGCGCCCTTGCGTTGAAATCCCCGAGACTTCAGGGGAGGGGGATCCCGAGGCGGTTCGGGAAACAAGGGGGGATTGGTTGACAAGGCTGGCGTTAATCCCATATTTGAGACTTGTGGAGTGGGGTGCAGGGGCGGGGCAAGTTTGCGAAACAAGGGTAATTTAATTGACATAAATATGTTTAATGTGATTTTGATGATTCGTCGTTGGCGTCCGTCCATTCGATAGTCTCGAGGCCTTGTGGTTCGCACGCGACCTGGAATTCGGGAATCAACGCAAAGTCGCAAGAGCGCGAGGACACGAGGCGGGCACTGCTCAGGGCGTGGTCGCGAGAAGGTTCTTGGAGGTGGAGTTGAACCTGGTTGACATCACAGTAATGGGGCAATAGACTTCGCATCGGGTGTAGTTCTTGAGATATCGCAGGGGGCCAACTGTTCCATGGATGTGTCATGACGCCAGAGGAAGAAGCCCGGCAACACATTGACGGAATGCTTGTCGATGCGGGATGGGTGGTCCAGGACAGGTCTGCCATCAACTTGGCGGCAAGTCTGGGCGTCGCCGTTTGTGAAGTCTCCATGAAACGCGGGCACGGGGAGACCGATTACCTTCTCTTCGCGGATGGCAAAGCCATTGGAACCATCGAAGCGAAACCGGAAGGCCACACGCTCTTTGGCGTCAAAGAGCAGTCGGAGAAGTACGGCACGGGCCTTCCATTTGGCGTGCCGTCGTGGGCAAATCCGCTGCCGTTTTCCTACGAGAGTACGGGCATCGAAACCCATTTCACGAACCGGTTGGACCCCGAGCCACGATGCCGTCAGGTCTTCGCCTTTCACCGGCCCGAAACGCTTATCGAGTGGGCGCAACAGCCTGTCCAACTCAATCAGCGTCTGCGCGAGTTGCCCCCGTTGATGACGGACGGGTTGTGGTCCGCTCAGGCGATGGCTATCGCGAAACTCGAACAATCCCTTGCCGCGAACAAGCCCCGTGCGCTGATCCAGATGGCTACGGGCAGCGGGAAGACGTTCACCGCCGTCAACTTCGTCTACCGCCTCATCAAGTTCGCGAAAGCGCGGCGCATTCTTTTCCTCGTCGATCGCGGCAACCTTGGCAAGCAGACGCAGAAGGAATTCCAGCAGTTTGTCACACCGGATGACGGGCGCAAGTTCACCGAGCTCTACAACATTCAGCGGCTTCAATCGAACAAGCTCGATACGGTGAGCAACGTGTGTATCGGCACGATTCAACGCGTCTATTCGATGCTCCAGGGGGAAGCGGCTCCACCTCCCGATCTCGACGATTTGTCCTTGGACACCACCGAATCGCTGTTCAAGGAGCCCGTGCCGGTCGAATACAATCCGGAGATACCCATCGAGACGTTCGACTTCATCATCACCGACGAATGCCACCGCTCCATCTACAACTTGTGGCGTCAGGTGCTCGACTATTTCGACGCCTACCTGATTGGATTGACGGCAACTCCGTCCAAGCAGACCTTTGGTTTTTTCCATCAGAACCTCGTGATGGAGTACTCGCACGAGAAAGCCGTCGCGGACGGGGTCAATGTGAACTACGATGTGTACCGCATCCGCACGGACATCACGGAACAGGGGTCCAAGGTCGAAGCCGGGTACTACGTGGACAAGCGGCACCGCCAGACGCGCAAGCGGCGGTGGGAGCAACTTGACGAGGACTTGACCTACGAGGCCAACCAACTCGACCGCGCCGTCGTGGCCGACGATCAGATCCGCACCGTGCTCCAAACGTTTCGCGACCGGCTCTTTGTCGATATCTTCCCTGGCCGCACCGAGGTTCCAAAGACGCTTATCTACGCCAAAGACGACAGCCACGCCGACGACATTGTCCGAATCTGCATGGACGTTTTTGACAAAGGCAACGATTTCTGTCAAAAGATAACGTAC
>JBHEKO010000703.1:0-3269 GCA_041859475.1 Candidatus Hydrogenedentales bacterium | reverse complement strand
GAAGAAATCCCGGACGGCCTCCAGAGAGACCCGGTCGACGATATCGCCGCTTCGATAAACCTCGAGGAACACCCTGGATATGTGCAGCGGTTTGAGAATCGCGACAGCTTTGGAACGGGCGTCGGCATCCGTGGCCATCTTATGGACGGAATCGGTTGTGAGGTAGACGCTAAGCCGGAGGTCCGGCGGCGAATCCTGGCCTTCGGCCGTGAAACCCGCCATGAGGAGTCCACAAGAAGACACGATACAAACACTCAGAAGACAGAAGATTCGCCATCTACAGTCCATGGAATAGGGTTCCTTCCTGCGCGGTTAGCTTGGTGAGTTATAGATGCTGCGTATGTTCGAGTCAACTCTTGACGCGCGAAGACAGCGTTCAAAGACTGTCCGGCAGGGTATTCTGGAGTAAAGCTGTAATGAGTAAGCGTTTGGTGCTTGGGATGGTATTAATTATGGTTGTAGTATGCGTTCTTTTGCTGGGGGCATGGGTAGGCGTGGGGTATGCCAGCGTGGCAGGAATAGAGACTCCCAAGTATTCGGTCGCGGAAAAGCGCGACGGGTACGAAATCCGTGAATACGAACCGCAGATCGTCGCCGAGGTGACCGTCGAGGGTCCTCAGGACAAAGCACTCAATCAGGGTTTCAGGAAGATCGCCGACTACATCTTCGGCAATAACACGAAAGTGTCTGGCAGCGGTTCAGGTTCCGAAAAGATCGCAATGACGGCACCCGTGCTGGAGCAAACTGAATCCTCGGAGAAGATCAGCATGACCGCTCCAGTACTTGAGCAAGGACAGAGCGGGAAGCATGTCGTGTCGTTCGTGATGCCCAGTTCCTATACGCTGGAGTCGCTGCCCAAGCCAAACAACGCGGAAGTCACGTTGCGGCAAGTGCCAAAGCGGAAATTTGCGGTGATCCGATTCTCCGGCTATGCACCCGAGAGCAAGTCCGCGAAGAAGAAGGCGGCGCTCCTGGACTCCGCCAAGCGGGACGGTCTCGACACCATCGGAGAACCAATCCTCGCCCAATACAACCCACCGTGGACTCCACCCTTCATGCGGCGCAACGAGGCTATGGTCGAGGTCCGTTAGGCTTCACTTCTCTTCAACCTCGAAGACTTCCGTCCTGTCGAAATTCGCCCAAACGCCAAATGATGCCTGCTCGACCGCTTGGAAATACTCCGGGGTTAGATTGCCATGCTTCTGAACGGAATCCTTGATGATAGCCCGAATCTTCTCCTCGTATTCCGGCTTCAGAGACACACGAATGGTCCGCTCCTTGTATTTGAACGTGGCCGCCAGCTTGGGATGCGATGTCTCCGGCACGTCTATCAGGTTCTGCCCAAGCGTGCTTGCCAGCCCTACTTGGATGCCGTCGACCATGCACGAATGGGGTTGCTGTTTCCCCGTTTCCACGGTCGCGTGGACGGCGCGCATCGGCGCCTGCAACGTTTCGCGCGCGAAAACGGCCATTTTCGCGCCAATCAAAGTGTAAATCCCAACGTGCTGGTGAAGCTCATGGGACAGCACGACGGCGGCCCATTCCTCGTGTCCGTACTTCTCGGGGATACCCAATTCGACGAGTTTGGCCGCCTCCGGGGCATACGCTGCCTTATCGACGGGGAATTCGCGAAGCATGGTGCATGGGCGTGATCCCGAGGGGACTGAATTCGCATCGTGGCCATCCGCCATGGCGAAGACGCATGTGGTCAGGCAGATAGTTATGCCAACTGCGAAACGGCTGGTTGCATGAAACATGGAATCCCCCCTCTATCCTATGCCGTAGTGGCCGATTTGCCTTGGAATACCGCCTCCGTTTACTTCGTCGGTGATGGCGGGAAACTGGGACGGGTACTTCACAAACGCAACATGCCCGTCCATGTAGAGCACGTTGATTCCTCCTGGAATGTGGTTGAAGACGATTCCGCCCGCGGCCGCGCCGGAGTCTTCGTTGCTCCCATAGGTGTCGAACATCACCACCATTTCGCTCTGTGCAGTTGCGCTCGCGGCAGGGTTATTGATGTCCGTGATGGTAAAGCGCTCGATTCCTTCCTTCAAGCGCATTGCCGTCGTTCCGCCGGCAAGCCCTGTGCCAAGGATCGCGGTCCAACTGAGCTTGGTCGAGACCGATAGGTCTTGATCCCAGTCTTTGGGCGTGACCGGCATTTGAAGGGGAAGTGCTCCTACTATCGTCCCAGGTGTGATCACGGCACTTGCGGCCGGGGCCGTGCCCGTGGCATTCCACACGCCGTAGAACTCATCGACATTGCGAAGCGCGAATCCATGGTACCAGTACGAACGCCCCAGGTAGGCGGCCATGAAGTAACGCTGGCTCAGCGTGTCGCCCGCCGCGCGCGCCGCTTCAAGATGGTCGTCAATCGCTCCATCGGGAAGCCTGGCAGCTACCATGGCGCCGCTCGCATCCGATTCGGAATCGGAAGGGCACTTGCTGATATTGGGGTCCGTGACGTACTCCGGATAGACGGCGAGCGGCTCGGCAGATGCAAAGATCGGCACGCCGCCCGGATTGGCAAGTTGGGTGACGGGGGGATACTGATCGCGGCTTTCGCCCGAGTACATCTTGAATACGAGGCCCCACTGCTTCAGGTTGTTTTGGCACGAAGCCCTGCGGGCCGCCTCGCGGGCTCGTGCGAGTGCGGGCAGCAGGATGGCGGCCAGTATTCCAATGATGGCGATGACCACCAGCAGTTCGATGAGCGTGAAAGCAACTGTACTGCGTTTCTTCTGCATGTCGAGTGTCCCCCCTTTTCCGCAATGCGGCGGTATTACGATTTTGCGGATCGTAATACTGTTCGCGCGAAATGTCAATCCGATTTTCCGGCTTGCCCGTGCGGCAACTTGGGAAGGGGTGTAGAGTATCGACTAGGCCAGTTGCTTGCCCGTCGTGCTCAGAGAGAGTGCGGCATGAAGAACGCCTTTCTCGCGGCCCATGGCCGTGGCGAGTTGGCGTATGAGATTGGCTTTGCCTCGCACCATGATGACCTCCGCGCAGAGTTCATGATTGAGATGGACGTGCGTCGTTGCGAGGATGTTGCTGTGGTAACCGTGTTGAAGGTGCGTCAATCGGTCGCTGAGTCCGCGCACGTGATGGTCGTAGAGCAGGGTAACCGTGCCCAAGGCTTCCTTATCGGTTTCCCATTCCTGCTCCACGAGCTTGGATCGAATGAGGTCGCGGATGAATTCGGAGCGATTCGTGTAACGCGCGGCGCGCACCAGCTTCTCGAGCTTCGTCATCAAGGGTTTCTCGAT
>JBHEKO010000686.1:0-2507 GCA_041859475.1 Candidatus Hydrogenedentales bacterium | reverse complement strand
GATGTTCGCACGCACCGACTCGTTGAACAGGATGATCTCCTGCGTGACGATGCCGATCTGCGCGCGGAGGCTTTCTTGCGTCACCTCGCGGATGTCGATGCCGCCAAACTTAATTGCGCCGCTGGTGACGTCGTAGAACCTCGGCAGCAGCTTCACGAAAGTGCTTTTGCCCGCGCCGCTGTGACCGACAATCGCCACCATCTCGCCCTTCTTCACGTCGAACGAGACGCCGTGCAGCACTTCGGCCTTGCCGTTGTAGCCGAAGACCACGTCTTCAAAACGGATGCCTTCCTTGATCGGCGCGAGGGTGACGGCATCGGGCGCGTCGAGGATTTCGGATTCCATGTCGATAAACTCAAAAGCGCGTTGCGCGCTCGCCACGCTGCTCTGGACCGCATTGTTGACGGAGGTGATTTTGCGGATAGGATCGAGCATGCCCGCGAGCGCAATGTAGAGCACGGCGAGGTCCGAGATGCCCAAGTTGCCCGACTCGACTTGGCGCGCGCTCATGTAGATGAAGACGACAAACCCCACCATCATCACGATCTCGGTCAGCGGCCCGATGGCAGCGTCGGCCCACATCATCTTCATGCCCTGGCGTTGCAGCTTGCGATACTCGCGATTGACCACGCCGATGGCATAGTCCTCCATCGAGTAGCCTTTGACGATGCTGATGCCGGTGACGGTTTCTTTGGCGACGGTTTGCAGCGACGCCACTTTCTCCAGCGAGCGCCGCGCGCGACGCCGCACGCTTTGGCCGACTTTCACCATCACGTAGGCAACCGGCGGCAGTACGCCCAAGCCAATCAACGTAAGCGGGACATTAATCCAGAGAGCGATGCCGAGAAACACGAGCGCTTTGAACGGCTCGCGAAACAGTTTCATGAACACAACGGTCAGGCCGCGGCCCGCCATGAAGATGTCGTTGGTCAACCGCGCCACGACCTCGCCGGACGTGCGTTGCTCGAAGAACTTCAAGGGCAGCCGGATGATGTTCGCGTACATCTCCTGCCCGAGCTGGATAGTCACGAAGGTCGCGATGGACGCGGACAGATATTCTTGAAGGAAGCGCGCGACGCCGCCCAGTATTGTGAGCGACATCACAAGCGCGCAGACCCACAGCATCGCGCGCATGTGGTCTTTGCGCAGATACGTCAGCGAACCGGCAAGCGCCCCGTTGACGCGGCCGGCAATTCCGTGGGCGAAATCCTGCCCGATATAGGCCCCGGCCTTGTCCGCGCGTTCGCTGATGTTCTCTTGTGCGTGGGCGAGTTCCTGATTGACCTTCGCCTCGTCCGCGTCGAATACGTACTTGACGATGGTGCCCGTGCCTACGACGATTCCGCCAAAAGACCCTGCGACAAATACCGCAAATACGATGGAAACGATCAGCCGCACTTTGTATTGGAAGACATAGCCGAGCAAGCGCCGGTAGATGGGCCACGTCCGCCCGCGCGCGTCGCTGAGATGGCGGGGATTGTAGTCGCCGGTATCGTCAACACCATGCATATGTATGTCCGTTTCTTACGAGAGAAATTCGCAGTTCGAGGCTATCACAACCCATCTCGATACAACAAGGAATGGGGACGAAGACGTTCATGCTACCGGTATCGCAATCCGAAACAGTTCGCACGCGTTTCGCGTCGTCCGTTCGCAAAAGTCGTCAAAGGAAATGCCTTTCAACGCGGCCAAGGCCTCGGCGGTATGCCGGGCGTACGCGGGTTCGCACCGTTTGCCGCGGGCGGGCTGGGGCGCGAGATAAGGGCTGTCCGTCTCGACAAGCAAGCGATCCAGCGGAACCGCCGCAGCCGCTTCGCGCAACGGCGCGGCCTTGGGAAACGTCACGTTGCCGGCGAAGGATACGTAAAAACCCCACGCGACACATCGCGCGGCATAGTCCGCGTCGCCGGAGAAGCAGTGCATGATGCCGCCGGGCAATCGCGGCGCATACTCGTCGAGAAACGCGGCAATGTCTTCTTCCGCATCGCGATTGTGGATGACCACGGGCAGGTTCAACTCCACGGCCAAGTCGAGTTGCGCGCGAAAAGCGGCATGCTGCGCTTCGCGCGGAGCCGTGTTGTACTTGTAATAGTCGAGGCCGATCTCGCCGATGGCCACGACGCCGTTGCGCGTTGCCAGTGTGCGCATGCGCGCGATGGCGTCTTCGGTCACAAGCTCGGGACGGTACGGATGCACGCCCACACTGGCGAAGACGCGCTCGCGCACGAGGTTCACCGCGGCTTCGCTCGACTCCAGGTCATCGCCAATGACAACAATCCATTCGAGCGATTCGAGCGCCCGCGCAATGACGGCCTCCCGGTCTTCGTCGAACTTCTCCAACTGGACATGGCAGTGCGTATCAACGGGGCGCATCGGCATCACGAATCGTACGGCACGGCATCTTAATTCTGCTGAGTCGGAGGCCGGTTGACTTGGGGCGTCCCGCCGCCCGCGCCTTTTCTTCGGTGGCGGCGCCGGCTCCGGCGCACGCCGTCTTCGCGGTTCTG
>JBHEKO010000459.1:0-3490 GCA_041859475.1 Candidatus Hydrogenedentales bacterium | reverse complement strand
AGTAGACGCGACAAGTCGAACACACAGGCCGGGCGCGAACTCCTCAAACGGAGCCCGCGTCCGGCCTTTCTTTGATAGTACCCTTCCCTGACGTCCTTTCTGTCAGCGCCTTTCCTCCGCGACCGGCGTAAGCGGGAGATGATCTGCGAGAAAGAACACGCGCTTTCGCCTCTGCATTTGCGTTTATCCCGCGCCCGCCACAGAGGGCGGGCGCTGCAAATACACGCGTCTTCATTCGGGTCGAGGACACCTACTCGTAGACGCGGACTTCCGCGATGCGGGCGTGGTCGAGGCCGTGGGTGCGGTGGACGGTGATGCGCAGGGCGTCGATGGTGGGTGGTTCGGATAGAAGGTGGATGCGCAGGCGCTGGTAGTTGTCGCGGATTTCTTCGAGCGGAGCCCAGTGGCCGTTTGTGCGGGCTTCAATGGTGTAGTCACGGACAGTCTCGGGTTGGGGCTGACCCCAGTGCATGCGGGCGGTGTAGGCGTCGGCGTGACTCATGGTGAGGACGCGGTGGAGACCGGTGTCGAAGACGATACGGATTTCGCGCGGGCGTATGGGGCAGTCCCAACGCAGCATCAGCCACGCGGGCAGGCCTGACGCGGGATCGCTCATCCAACGGTGCATGCCGGGTTGTGCGCGGTCCGCGGGCGCTCCGCCCGGGCCGTGCACCGAACGCGTCTGGCCGCTGAGGACGGCGCTTGCGGGCGCATGCGGTAGTTCGCTTGAAGCCGTCGCGTGCGCACTGCGCGCCATGTCCGCATCGTCTTCGTTGCTGCGCCCAATCAGGTAGCAGTCGTCGCGCAGCAGCGTTTGTTGGATCGCCTTCATGGCCTCGCGATTGCCGGGGAGCGCGTCTGGCGACGTCCTCATCGCGACTGCATGCGCGGCGGCGGTGCCGACGCCTTGTCCGACGACAAAGCACGTGGCCATGACGCGCGTGGACGAGAAGGCGACGTGTGTCGCCGACATGTTGCGTCCGGCGAACATGAGATTGCCGACATCGCGGCTGACGCAACAGCGCAATGGGATGTCGTAGAGGTTCGGCACCGCGTGTTGTTCGCAGGGTTGCTCGCCGGGCGCATCGACACCGCGTGGCGGATGCATGTCGATGGGCCAGCCGCCGTAGGCGATGGCGTCGTCGAACGCGCGCGACTGCATCACGTCGTCTTGCGTGAGCGTGTGCAGGCCGATGAAGCGGCGGCTCTCGCGCTTGCCCGGCAGGAACCCCAGCCACTCTAGCGCCCAGCACTCCGCGCCGTGATCGCCCCCGTTCTTGATGTGGTCCCATACGCCCATTTGGATCGCCAACAACTCGTCGCGAATCGCTTCGTTGTCCTTGATCGTGTCGAGCGTGCCGCCCCATTCCACCCACCAATAGCCGTATTCGCGGCCGTAATCATCGACGGCGGTGGCGTGCGGGCGGAGGGTGAGATCGTCTTCGGTAAAGGTGCGCGCGAAGGCAGGCGCGGCGAAGGGCATCGCGTGGTCGTATTTGCGCGCCTGAAACAACAGCGTCGAGCCGAGGCGATACGTGTCTGCCTTCAAGGGCGCGAGCGATTCGCCGAACTCGTCGTGCGCCTCGCGCCCTTCGCGAAACGATGCGCCCGCTTCGACACCCAGCCGCCCATCGCCGGTGCAATCGACGAAGACCTGCGCCGTGATGGTGAACCGGTCTTCGGTCGATGGACGCTCGGCCTGCACTTCGACGATGCGACGGTTTTCGGTACGTGCGGCCACAACGATTGTGTTGAGCAAGAGCGTCAAGTTCGGTTCGGCGCGGCATTTCTCGTAGAAGATGAGGTCCATCATCGACGCGCTGCGCTGGGGGTTGCGCACGGCGTTGTCGAGGCGAATTTCCTCGACGATCCCGCCTTCGCGTGCCTCGGTCTCGAGTTCGGCGCATCGCTTGCCGCTGCAGTCCGCGCCTACGATGTGCATGCGCACTTCGCTCGATGCATTGCCGCCGAGCACGGGCCGGTCTTGGCATAGCAGGGTGCGTGCGCCGTTGCGTGCGGCAGAGAGCGCGCAGGCGATGCCCGCAGGGCCGCCCCCGGCTACGAATACTTCGCAGGAGAGTGAATGGAGTGTAACGGTGCGCATTGGGTGCCTCGCAATCCAATCAAGAGCCGGCTGGAAGCCAGCGGTACAACGGAGCACGGGATGCCGGCTGGAAGCCAGCGGTACAACGGAGCACGGGAGGCCGGCTGGAAGCCAGCGGTACAGCGGAGCTAGGAACTGAAGTCGACGCGGTCGAGTCCGATGTGGTCGAAGTGTGCGTCGAGTTGCCGGTCGAATTCGGGGTCGGGCTCGACGCCCTTGATCATACCGTGTTTTGCATCGAGCAGTCCTCGCCGATGAGCGGCGCGCCGAATCGAGTGCGCGAACCGATCGAAGCAGTGGCCAAGCGCCGCAAAAGAGAACATCTCGCTCAATGCCGCGATCTTCCGCTGTGCTTCCTCCGCCGCAGCATGATCGCCGCGGTCCCACGCATCGGCCAGATCGCGATGCCAGTCCGGCGCGGCGTTTGCCAACGCGCTGACGCAGCCTGTGGCTCCGCGCTTGAGGCTCTCCAGAATGAGACTCTCCGATCCCTGGTAGATGTTCCAGCGGCCCGACCCCGCGCTCGACAGGCCGGGGATTCGTTCGACGTCCCGCGACGAGTCCTTCATGGCGACGATGTTGGGGTGCTCCGCCACGCGCGCGACCGTGGCCACGTTGATTTCGGAGGGCATGCGAACGTGATGATAGAGCGCCACCGGGATAGGCGAGGCGTCCGCAATCTCCACGAAGTAGGCTTCCATTTCACTCGGCGCCAGCTTGAGAAAGAACGGGACCATCGCCACGCCCACGTCCGCACCCGCTTCAGCGGCTTCGTTCGCGCACGCAATCACGTCCGCCACTCCCATCGCGCTGATGCCTGCATACACGACGGCGCGGCCGTCCACCGCGTTCTTCACCGTCGCGATCATGGCGCGGCGTTGCGCGCGCCCGAGCATCGGCAATTCGCCGGTCGAGCTACAGATGAAAAGACCGTCGCAGCCGCCTGCAACGAGCTTGGCCGACCATGGGCCGAGGATATCGAGATCGGGCTGACCGGGTTGCGAGCACGGCGTCAGCATGGCGGCGATGACGCGTGGCGATTTGGTCGAAAGCTTCATAAACCTGTTTCTCCCGAGAGGCATGTTCGGTTTGTGCGCCGGCAACTTCCGGGCGCGGTACTGTGGTCCGTATTGTAACTCCGAAGCAGTTTCGCGACGGGATTTGCGCCACGAAACAGACGTTGGCACTCCGAAGTATACATGCTGAGTGCAATCAGCCAGAATAGAAGGGAATTGCACAGCGCGAGAATTGCGTGCGCAGGGGGAAGATCTGGAATGGCTCCAATAACGCTGTCGGCAGCCGACTGGTTTGTTATCGCCGTCTATCTGGCCATCGTCGCGGTAATTGCATTGCGCGTGCGCCGCGGCCAGAAGACCTCCGCCGATT
>JBHEKO010000100.1:0-6560 GCA_041859475.1 Candidatus Hydrogenedentales bacterium | reverse complement strand
TGCGCAATCCCGTACCCCATGAAGTAGCCCATGCTCTGCCAGATCTTCAGCGCGCCTTCGTGGCCCGCGTCCAACCGCCCCTGCACGAACTTCAGCCGTTCGGCGTCGGTCACGTCGTTCGGCAACTCGATCCCCGCGCGTGCCGCAAGGCGGAACACGCATTGCTGCGAGAAGTACAGTGCGCCGACACCCTTATCGCCCGACCATTCATCGGATGGCGCATTCGGCGAGTAATCGACCGGCGCAAAGGCGAGTTCGTTCAGCCATCCGGTGATGTTGCCTTCCAGAGTCACGTAGCCGCCCGCCTCGCTCGAACCCAGCGCAATGCCGAGCACGCCGCTATCTTCCAGCGACATGGACCCCGCGAGCGCGGTTACTTCGCCATCGTTTACGACTTCCAGCGGCACGCCCAACTCTTCGCGAATCCGAAGAAACAGATTGTGCACCTCGTCGAAACGTTCCTTCGGAATGCCGCGGAACAACGAAGCGATCATCGGACGGTTGTTGATGATGACGCCCGCCGAACTCCCGCCGATGGCGTCGATGCGCGGCATCTTCGAGGCCGCCTTCTTCAGGCCCGCCATGATGCGCTCGTAATGGTAATTCGGGTCGGTCTGCTTGCGCGGCTCCCACACGGTCTCGTCGCTGAACACCGCCGTCCCGTCGATTACCGCGGAGACTTTGTAGTCGGACGCGCCCAAGTCGAACCCGATGCGGCACCCTTCCAGATGCCGGCCCAAGGCCTGCGTCGTTTCATTCTCCGCCGGCACGTCCTCGGCGTCGCACGGCACAACGGTGAACGTGTGCTCGTATACGTCTTCCCCCATGAAATGATAGTCGAATTCGCGCGATCCGCCCCGTGCGTAACACTTGGTAATGTGCGCGCCGATGCTGCGCGGCCCGCCCACGTACACCTTCCACCCGCCGCGTTGCCACAACAGGAATTTCACAATTCGTTCGACGTACATCAGGTTGGCCCCGGCGCTCGGATGGGACTCGTCGTATACGCGCGTCTCGTAGCGCGATACGGAACCGTCGGCCCGTTCGAGTCCGAGGACAAGATCCACGCCTTTGCCCGACGCTTCCACGTCTGCACGAAACGCCCGATTGGCCAACACGGCCGGGCGAAAGTCCGGGTCCAACGGCGGCACGAAACGCGGCGCCACCAAGCGAAAATCGTTCTGCATAAATACCCCTTTCAACGCGCGTGGCCCCCCGGCCACGGCGATATGCGCGGCAGTTCATAGGAACTGGAAACTATAGCATATGGCGCTTGGCCGCGAAAATCCCGAGGCGAATCCCGCTGATGCACACCGATGTGCTCCGATGGATACCAGGAAGCTCATCGCTCAGGGGCCGTTAGTCCTCGACGACCGCCTCCTCTTCGCGGACGCGGAGCAGCAGAAATCCCCCGAGGAAGAACAGGATGATCAAACTGAAGACTCCCACGCGGGTGTTGTGGGCGAGGAGGCCGACCCCGCCAACCATCACGGGACCGAGGATAGCGGCGAATTTGCCGAAGATGTCGTAGAAGCCGAAGAACTGCGCGGACCGTTGCTTGGGAACGAGCTTGCCGAAGATGGAACGGCTCAGGGATTGGATGCCGCCCTGGGCCGTGGCGACGAGCATGGCAAGCACCCAGAAGTGCCAGGATTTGCTGATGAAGTAAGCGACGAGGACGACGGCGAAGTAGGTGGCAATTCCAACCAGGATCATGCGCTTCGCGGTAAACAGGCCCGCGAGCTTTCCGTAGATTAAGGCGCAGGGGAAGGCCACGATCTGGGTGACGAGGAGGATGATCATGAGTTTGCCTGCATCGATTCCGACATCGAGCCCGAACGCCATGGACATCTTGTAGATGGTGTGGACACCGTCGATGTAGAGGAAGTAGGCAAGCAGAAAGAGGAAGAGCTGCTTGTAGCGGGGGATGTCGCGCAGGGTAGCCACAAGGCTGGCCACGCTGTCTCGAATAGGAGTAGCCGACGTTTCGGCAAAGTAACGCTGGTGGACGTTTCGCATCAACGGGATGGATAGCGCGAACCACCAAACAGCCGTGATGACAAAGCAAAGGCGCGTTGCGCCGACCGTGGTGAGACCGAAACGCGTGCAGAATTGGATCAACGCCATGCACGCGACATAGGGAATGACGCTCGCGATGTAGCCCCACGCGAATCCGCTGGAAGATACCCAGTCCATGCGGTCTTTCCCGGTCACATCGACCAGGAAAGAATCGTAAAACACGACGGCCCCGTAGAAGCCGATCGTCGAGAATCCGTAAAGCATGAGACAGAGCCGCCAGCCGTCTTCTCCGACAAAGGCAAGACTCGCCGTTGCCGCGACGCCTATCAGCAAGAAGACGACAAACAGCCGCTTCTTGTTTCCGCGCCGGTCCGCGAGCGCCCCGAGCATTGGTGCGAGTATGGCGACGATGATGGCCGCAACGGTATTGCCGAGCGCCCAATAGAAGGTGGATTGGCTCTGTTCCATTCCCTTGGCGGCGAAACTCTTGAAGAAGATGGGCAGTATCGCCGTCGTCACAATCAGAGTCTGCGCGGAATTCGCGCAGTCGTAGAGGATCCAGCTTCGCTCTTCTTTGGTCACAATCCGGCTCCTTGCATACGGTTCGGCACGCGCAATGGTCTGCTGTGGGTAGGGTAGGAATCAAGCCCAATCAGGGAGATACGGTCACGAGAGGGCGCAGGTCTTGAAGGCGCTTCGCGCCGATGCCGCGAACGTTCTGCAACTCATCGACCGACGCAAAGGGATGCTGCTGCCTGTACGCCACGATGGCCTCGGCATACTTGGGGCCAATCCCCGGAAGCGTTTCAAGTTGTTCGGCAGTGGCGCGATTCAGGTTAATCAATCCGGAAGCGCCGGACTGCCCCGCGTCGCGGCCCGAGGAAGAAGCGCGCGCACCCGGTGCTTCTACAACGGGCGGTTGCCACCCAGAGATGGTGTATTGCGGCGGATTCACTGGAGCCGCCGGCGTTGGCCGCCGAATGCGAACGCGGCCGCCGGACGAAGCCTCGGAGTCCTGCGCCGGGACCGTGAGGGTTGAGCTATCGATTAAGACCGCCGCAAGGTTGATGTCGGCAAAGCTCGCATTATCCGTGGCCCCGCCCGCTGCCTCAATCAAGTCGTCGATCCTCGAAGATTCCGGCAATGTGTAGACCCCATGCGCAACCACTTCACCCATCACCGACACGACGACGTTGGCAGGTGGCGGCGGCTCGGCAGGGCTGGGTTCGGGCGAAGGAATAGGCGCGGGCGCGACTGAAGCTACCGGTTTTGGCGGCGCGCTCTCGGTTGATGCGTCGGGCTTTGGGTCCGGCACGGGAGCGTCTCCCGTCACGACGGCTTGGGCAGGCGTGGCGACCCGCGCCACCAGCACGGCAATACCGCCGACACACACGGCAGCGCCAATCGCGATCAGAATCAGCAGTTCTTTCGTGGTAAAGAATCGCGTCAGCATGAACACAATTCGGCAGTTGACCGTTCGCGTCCCATCCTGCGAACAAGCGCCCCCATCGCACGGCGTCGGGCCAACGTGCATCCCCGCTCCGACGACAGTAGTTATACGGTGCGAGTTGAGTATGTGTCAATACGCAAGAGTGCGCTGAAAGGGAGGGCCTGGCGGCAGGAGTGGGGAACGCTCAGTTCGTAACGCCCGGAATCGTGATCCCCATCTGGTTCAAATAGCTGAAGATATTGATGTCTCCATAGCTCAGAACAAGCCCGGACACGGTATTCCAGATATCCTCGCCGTAATCCGTCGTGAACAGTTGCTGCAACGCGGTGAAGATTCCGTCCAATCCTTCGATACTGGCCACGAGGTCCAAGGTCTGGTTCGCAAGTTCTTCAATCTGCTCGGTCGTGCCGGTTTGTCCGTACAACTCCTGGAGCGCGTCGAGCGCTTGGCTCTGAATATCGAGACCGGCCAACTGCTCCTGCGAGAAAGAAGCCCCGTCTTGAACTTGCTGACCCAGCGTGCGTGCGGCGTCGAACAACTCGCCCGCGGTTTCGTAGTCCTGGGAAGCCATGTAGTTGCGGCCATAATCAATCAGGCTCTTGCCCAAATCGTTGAGATACGAGTACTGGTCCGTGCCCGCGGTCATGGCGGAAAGCATCTTGGCCTGATCCTCGGGGATTCCCGCGGCAATCAAGGCCTGCACCTTGGCTTGGGCGGATTCGCGCGTATAGGCGGAGACAGAGCGCTTCGATTGCGCCACGGCCAACGCCTCCAACGCCCCCGCGGCATCGCCCTGTTCAAGCAAGAGCTTCGCCTTGAGGTAATACGGCAGCGCATTTTCCTGATCGAGATCGGGCATGGCCTGCAATTGAGCTATCGCTTCCGTAGCCTTCTGGGGATCCTCGGAATAGCTCTTGGCCAACTCGAACCGGGCGTAAGGGTCATCCGGCAGTATCCCCACCGCAGTCAGCAGCACTTGCTCTTCGTCCGCCTGCGACAACGAGTTGGCAGCCGAAATCATGGCTTGCGGAGACGCATCCGCGGAATCGATCACGCGCTGCGCATCTTCGCGTTTGATAGTGGCCCATTCGACGAGTTTGGCAAGCCCGGCTCCGCCGCTCGCCGCATCGCGTCGCGCGAGGACGATATCGGAAACGGTTGGTTGACCGTCGATATTCGGAGGTTTGGTCGACTCGAAATTGCCGCCGTCCGCCGAAGCGCCGGAAGCAAACTTGTCGAGGTTCTTCTTCGCCGATTCCTTCTTCTCTTGCGCCAAGGCAAGCTTGCTCCGCGAATCGCTGCCCACCTTATCCTTGGTGGAGGGATTGACTACGCCGGAGGGATTCGCCTGGTCCTTTGTCGCGACGTTCTTGTCGTGGCTGTTCTTGCTTGTGAGCACTCCCGAGAATAGGGCGTACCCCAAAACAAGCATCGCGGCAACCGTAGCCGTCGCAAAGCGCCAGTCGATAGGCCCCATGATCTGTTGCCACCACGAACGCGGTTTGCGGGGAGAAACCAACACCTTGGGCTGGTTCTCAATCTTGAAGACTTCCGCCAGTATGGCCCCCGTGAGGTCGACTTCCGGGGCCTTGGCTTCATACGCGACACCGGCGCTTTCGAGGCTGGCATACACGGACCGGAGCCACTCGTACTCGCGGGCGTAGTCACCGGACGTACGCAGGGACTCCTCGACGCGCGCCGCCTGTTCGGCAGTCAACTCGCCTTCGAGGTAGGCCACGATTTCGTCGTGGATATGTTCCCTGGTGTCCATGTTCAATACTCGTCTTTCAACTCGCCAAATTCATCGCGCAGAGATTTGAGGATGCGATGCAACCTCGTCCGTACCGCGCCTTCCGTACTTCCGACTATCTCGGCGATGTCCCTCGCGGCCATCCGCTGGAAAAACCGCAGGTTCACTATTTCGCGCGATTCGGCGTCGAGCGTGTCCAGCGTCTTGAACAACCACTCGTGCCGCTCGCCGGTCATCATAATATGGTCGGGACCGTCGGAGGGCGACCGGAAAATCTCGCCCGATTCATCGCGCGCGGAACTCGCGTACTCTTCCAGCGATTCCATCGGAACCGCCTTCTTTCGCTTCAACTCATTGAGGCACAGGTTTCGCGCGATACACAGCACCCACGGGCGAAACTTACGTTCCGCGTCGAACCGGCCCCGAGCCACGTACACGCGGATAAATGTCTCCTGAGCCATTTCTTTGGCCCGCTCTACGTCTCGGACGTAGTGGAGACAAAACCGAAAAATGTCGTTCTGGTACCGGCGCACAAGCTCGGCAAGTGCGTCCTGGGCCCCATCACACAACAGAGCGATCAGCTCTTCGTCTGTGCGAGGAGGTGTGCTCACGCGATAACCCGCGTCAGATAACGGCTTACGACCGCCGAAGCGATCATAGTCCGTTCTCCAACCTCGTCATTACTACCGCTGAACTCTGCAATCATCACAATCATCGTAGATTTATTAGATAGACTCTTGACATGTAAGACCCAACCGTACGACGCAAAGTGTACGGGGCATTGGCACCTAAACGCAAAGGCTATGTTTGCTTTTATGGATTCCCGCAAAGCACCACAAAGCGTTGTGGTGTATCTCGGTCACATCGCAAGGCCTGCCCGGAGCGCTCCCACCCGCTGGTCGACTGCGTCTTCGGCGGAAACCATCGCATCGGACGCGCTCGTGCGTAGTTGTGCATCCGCGGGCCGCTTCGACCACGCAGCTACACGATCGGACACGGCCAACAGTGCGGAAAGGCTGTCGCCGGAAAGCGGCGCGGATTGTATCTTTCGCCGAAGCCCGTTGAGGCGGGGGAGGAAGTCTTCGGCAGTCCACGTTGCGTACGAATCCGAGGGGGGGGTCCGCTCGATGGAGGCACGCTGACTTAGTTCGTGGGTTAGCCCCTTCATCTCACTGCGAAGGTCTTCGAGGATTTCGGCTTCGGAAGCGGAATCGGCGGGATTGGGCTGTTTGTGCATTTCGGCGTGCCCCGACCGCAACACAACCGTATAGGCGATTCCCATGGTAATCAGAAACGCGGCTGTCAGAATAGATGCGTAGACAAGCCAGCGCATTGCTCTGA
>JBHEKO010000818.1:0-5031 GCA_041859475.1 Candidatus Hydrogenedentales bacterium | reverse complement strand
AATAGCTTCACAGCGGCCCCGTAGACGATCATTCCGAAAGCAGGCCCGCTATGGTCGAGCACCATGACTTCGTGGATCATCGTGAGTTCAAGGTGCGTGTTCGGGTCGTCCACGGGAATGCGCGAATTCTCCGAGAGAAGCACGGCGAACCATGCGGCTGCAATGAGGATGACAATCCCCACGGATGCGGCAGACTCCATCGACATGGGCGACGCCAGCATGTGGGTAAGACTCAGGCTTCCCGTGAGGCGTGCCAAGACCGCGAATCCGAGAAACAGCGCCGGCTCGGCGAGACTCGAAAAAGTCACCTCGCGGGCCGCGCCCATTCCTTCAAACGCGGAACCGGTGTCCAGTGCGGCGCTGGCCGTGAAGAAGCGCCCCAAGGCCAACAGATACGCGACGAGAATCATATCGCCCGCAAACGATAGGGGGGCAGCGTGCGAACCAAAGGGGATCAGCAACCCGGCGAGAAGCGCGGTCGCCAGAGAAACTGCCGGACCGGCGAGAAACACCCAGGTAGTCGTCCTGCTCAGCACCATTTCCTTGCGAATCAGCTTGAACAGATCGAAGTAGACTTGGGCGAGGGGCGGCCCCACGCGGCCCGCGAACCAAGCCTTGGTCTTGTTGATAATCCCCAGCAACAGCGGGGGCATCAGCAGCAGGACCAAGCTGTGCATGACTATGTTGAGCAGTGTTTCCACGATATCCCTACGCGACCATCAGCAGGGTCAACAGCGTGACCACGATGTAGACCAAGTACAATTGCGCGCGCCCTTGCTGCAGCACACGAACGTGCGAGAACAGGTCCGCCGCATAGCGGAAAGCCGGTCGCACCAACCGGTCGAGAATCGTATCGGGCACGTGACTCTGGAAAGACACGCCCTTGGGCCAGTATCCCTCGCAGCGTGTCTTCGACATCTGCGGCGTCAGAGCCCACGCAAACAGCCCGACCAGCATCTGCGCGAACGAAGAAGCGGTGTATTGCATGCGCGCGGTGGGTGCGATATATCCGCAATCCCACGTTCCGATGCGCGCCGCGTCCTCGCGGGGCTTTCGACGCCACAGGACGGCGAAGAACACAAGCGCCGCAGCGGCCAAAACCACTCCCAGAAGCATCAAGGGTAATACGGGCGCGAGTTCCTGCATGCCCGGCATCGCTATCGGGGCGGCCACCTGCCAGTCCTGGGTGGAACGCTCCAAATACGGGACTACGGCGACGGGCGCCAAGCCAATCAAGAAGCAGAACCCCGCCAGCACGCGCGTGGGCGCCGCCATACTACGCGGACATTCTTCGCCCATTTGCGGGGGGTTGCCGCGCGGTTCTCCCAGGAAGACAATTCCGAAGACCTTGACGAAGCATGCGACGGCAAGGCCTCCGATGAGCGCGAGGGCAGCCGCCGCGAAGGGGGCTAGAGGCCATTCGCGCGCGTCAAAGGCAAATGCCCTGAACAGCCCAAGATAGATGAACAACTCGCTGATGAAGCCGTTCAGGGGAGGAAGCCCGCATATGGCCGCGGCGCCGATGAGGAACATCAGCGACGTCTGCGGCATGCGTTTGGCCAGGCCGCCCATATGTTCGATGTCGCGGGTATGTGTCGCGTGAATCACGGAACCCGCGGCGAGGAACAGCAGGGCCTTGAATAGGCCGTGGTTCCACACGTGAAGGACTGCCCCCGCCATTCCAAGCGCAATAAGCGTGGGCTGCCCAAGGGTGCGCCCGACCATGGCCAGGCCCAACCCCATGAAGATGATTCCAATATTCTCGATGCTGTGGTATGCGAGGAGCCGCTTGATATCGTGCTGGCCCAGCGCAAAGGCAACGCCAAGCACCCCGGAAACGATCCCCAATGCCATGAGGAGGCTTCCCCACCACAAGGGCGGATGCGGAAACAGCCAACAGACGCGCATGACTCCGTAGACGCCCATTTTGATCACAACGCCGGAGAATAGCGCCGAGATGTGGCTGGGCGCGTTGGCGTGTGCGGACGGCAACCAAACGTGGAGTGGGAATAGTCCTGCCTTGATTCCAAACCCGGTCAGGGCCAAGAGGAAGAGTGCGACGGCTGCCGACGGCTGCTCCGCGAAGGGTTGTAGCTCGAACGATCCCGTGACCGCGAAATATACGACGAAGAAGGCGAACAGCAGCAAGGAACTCAGGTGTGCGGCAACAAGATAGACCCAACCTGCGTCCTGGACTTCTCTCTTCTCCTGTTCGGTTGTAATCAGGAAATACCCCGCCAGGGCCATGACTTCCCAAGCCATCAGGAACAGGATGCCGTTGCGCGCCAGAATGAGCATGGCCATGGCCGCGGCCATAACGCCGTAGAAGAACCGGAGCTTACGTCCGTTTTCGGGATGGCCGGTCTGAGGCCAATACGACAATCCGTACAGGGCCCCAAGCCCGGACAACAGAAACACCGGCATCAGAAACGCTGCGCTCAGTCCGTCCAGGGCAACGTGAAACGCGCCCCCGGGAATGCTCCACGGCAAAGTGAGTTCGGGCGTCGTATCTTGTCCAAAGACCATAACCGCACCACAGAAGCCCAGCGCCGCGCTGGCAAGCGTGATCGCGAGAGAGCATTGCTGACCCCGATTGGAATTGCCGCGCATCGCAAGCGCGGGAAGCCCGCTTACGGCAAGCGCACCAATTGCGGCGAGTACAAGGTTGAGGCTGGTCACTGGTGGCGTCCCTTAGCCTCTCGCGTGTGCCGGCGCAAGCGCCGATGCGTTTTGTTCCACGTCCCTGATGCGAGACACGATGGCCTCCGTACCGGCGCGATGTTCCAAGAGCCCCATCGTACCCGCGTCTTCGAGGATGCCACCCAGCTTCGACAACAAGTGGAGATGGGCCGCAATCGTAGGCGTCACCATCGTGAAAAGGGCGTACACGGGGAGCAGGTCGAGCGCTTCGAAGTCGATCGGATGCGCAAGATACGTCAACATGACTATCGGTTGGTTCACTCGCAAGAGAATCGGGTCGCGTGCGTGCGGGATGGCAATCCCTTTGCCGAATCCCGTCGTTCCCTGCCGTTCGCGCGCCAAGAGCATCTCAAGCAGGTAGGCCCGGTCCGTACGTTCCGGAAGGGGCAACAACGCAACCAACTGCTCGAAAACGCTGCGCTTGTCCGTCCCGCCAATGCCGTGATGGACGCCGCCCCGGAGCAGCGATTCCTCCAGCGAAGACTGCTCCGCGTCCCCTTCCAACGAAAACGGAACGCGCCGCTTGTGCGCCCATTCGACCAGGCGCACGCGGCTGAAGTGATAGCGGTCATTGAAGCGCGCCGCGGGCAATTCGTCTTCGTGTACCCAACGATAGATCGTGTCTTCGCTGACACGAAATAGCTTGGCCGCGTCGCTGACGGACATCTGCATGGTAAATTGGCGCCTGTGGTGGTTTTCGTTCGTTTCGCGAGAATGACTTGGTGGCCGTGCCTAGACTTCGAGCGTCCGGTCTTCGTTTGCCATGACTTGCAGCAATTCGTTCGCTTCCGACAAATGCGTCATAAAGTATTGGCGCATAATGTCCAACACGTCCCCTAACATCGGGTGGCGAAGCGAATAAAAGACCCTCTTCCCGTCCTTCCGGCTGACGACGACGCCCTTCGTCTTCATGATGGCGAGATGAACCGAGGCATTGGATTGCTCTATGCCCACCCGCTCCAGGATCTCCCCCGTCGAGAATTCCCCTTCTCGGAGGACTTCGGCAATCGCCACGCGGCTCGGGTGCGCCAACGCTTGGAAGATCCCTGCTTTGAACTCATGTAGACTTGATGACATCATGGTTCAATTATATGTATAAATGGACGATCATTCAAGTGAACATCCCAGAGCGGACGCGATCCGAGGTCCTCCCGCGCCTGAAAGCAATGTCGTGCCGTGCGCCAATCAGTCGGTTTTTGGGCGAAGCGCGAAGCATCTCGAGATAACAAGTGCTCCCGTGGTCCCGAGCCAAAGACCTGCTAAAACATCACTTACGTAATGATCCAGCGTTATGATCCGGCCAAAGGCGATGGCTACCCCCGCGACCAGAACGGGAATGCGAACGCGTGGATGCATGATGGCGACTGCCACCGCGACGGCGGCGAGGGTCGTGGCGTGCCCCGACGGCATGGACCAAAACCGCCAGTCGCTCGTAAACCAATGGAAGGCGTCGCTCCCTTCGGCGAGAAAGGTCCGGGGACGCGGGCGGCCGAAGAAGCATTTCGCGGCGGTGGAGGCGAGTCCGGTTACGGCAACTGACGCAAAGAGGTAACCGGCTCGGGACGCAAAGAGCTTGTACCGCCAACGAAGCACGACATAAAACGCGGCCCCCAGCCCCAAATACCATTTCGAGTCGCCTAACGCCGACAGTTCCGAGACCCTCGCGCGAAAGGTGGTCTCCTGGAGGGGGAGAAACAGGCGGGCGACCGGTTCGTCGAGTAAGAGGAATGCCAAGACCGCGGGGATGAAGAGCAAGGTCGACCAGAAAAAGAAGGTCAGCACGGAAAGCGTCCGTAGCTGTTCCCAGCGCAGAGGCCACCCGGTGGGCCGCGCAAGAATATCCCCTTGCCGTTGTTCACTCATGGCATTTTCCACTCTTTACAAAGGAGTGGAGATTATAGGGCGGCGAGGCCAATGGACGCGAATGACACGATGGAAGAGTCGCGTTAGTCACGCATTGCACTGAGGCCCACCCGGACTTCAATGAGAGCGAATGCGACTACTCGTTTCATGTACGTAAAACTTCATACGTATAAGTTTCGACGTACGTCAGACTTGGTTCGTGTTGTGAGCGGACAAGAATAGACCTCCGTTCTCCCGGCTGGCCTAATCGTCCATTCCCGGTACCAGTTTCACGCCAGTCAGGTCGCCGCCGCGGCTGTTCCAGAGCATTTCCTCGAAGTTGGGCAGGGCTGGATCGGTGTGGATGAGGCGCCACGCTTGGTCTTCTTCTTGCCGCCATGTGAACGTGACGATTTCGTCGGCGTGGCGCGGAACGCGGACGGTGCCATCGGTCCAGTAGCCGAAGGGGGCGTCGTCGTAGCGGCAGGC
>JBHEKO010000685.1:0-3002 GCA_041859475.1 Candidatus Hydrogenedentales bacterium | reverse complement strand
CTTGACGTCGCGGAGTTCGACCTTCTCGTTGAACTCGTCGCGGACGCGCGCGAATGCGTCGAGTAGGGACGCGTTGGAGGCCTCCCACCCCGAGGCGGCGTCGAGAAGGGTGAGCTGATCGTCCAGCACGAGGTAGCAATTGGTGACATGGTTGGGGAAGGACTCAACGGGGAGCTTGTAGATGGTGCGCCCGCCGGAGGTCGTGAATTTTAAGATCGAACGGTCGTTGTGCATGGTTTGGTGTCGCTCCTGAAGAAGATACAGTACACGGAGCGGCGGGGGAAAAACGACAAGCACGCTCGGGCGAACACGGACGGGCACAGACGAACACGGACGGGCACGGACAGGCACAGCGCAGCAGGGCCGCAATCCAAGAGACTCGGCCACCGATTCACACCGATGAACATTGATGAAGAGCGAGAAGAGAGCCAATCACGTGGGAAGAGTCCCAAGCCACGGGGTATTGCGAAAGGGTCTTTGCCGCGAGAGAACGAATAGAACGCAGAAGAGAACAGGATTGGGGCCAACTTCCGCGAAGAAGACGAAGAAGATGCCAGATTGTAGTACGGACGGACACAACGCAGCCGCAACCCAAAGAAGGAACAATCCTCAACGCAGAGGCGCAGGGATCGCAGAGGAACGCAGAAATGAACAGAGGATGAACTTCTGCGAAGAAGACCACGAAGTTGACAGATTGTAGTACGGACTCGCACGGAACGGGAGAAAGAACACAATGTCGAGAACGTGTGCAGGCTATTCGACTTTGCGATAAGAGATCGTGATAGCCTGCGGACACGATATCGTGACGACAGGCAGGCCCTCCTCCATCAGTTGTTTGCCAGTCGACGTTCCCGATGCTGGATTGTCGAAGCTCACGATGGCGTAGCGGGCTTCGGGGTCGAGCGCCTTCAGCTTGAGGCGCGCGGATTCGTAGATGCTGTCGGGCCTGCGAAAGACTTGGACCACGCCTTGCCCGAGGTCGGGGCGGTCGAATTGCCAGGCCATCCATTCGGCGTTGGATTGGGTGTACGGCGTCAATGGATAGAAATCGCCCATGAAGCAAGGCGAGATTTGTTTGTGTTCGTCGACGGCCTGCTTCACGACATTCATATGGACGTTGTCCAGGTCTGCTGCATCAGGGCCAAAGCTCATCTCCGCGACCATACTGCTGCGCCACCAGTAGATGTCTTTGTCGTAGATGACGCCGGTGCCTTGGTAGGGGAACCACAGCGAGAGGCCGTAGGTGAGGCATTGCTGGCCTTCGGGGCTCGCGTACCAGTCGCTGCGCAAGAGGGGCACGGCGCGTCGGAGGGTTTCGATGTCGTTGCGGCGACCGCCGGAGGCGCAGGAGTCGATGAGCATGCCGGGGTGACGCAGGATGAGCCCGTCCCAGAAGGCGAGGTAGCCTTCGATGTGGCGGATTTCGGTGATGCCCTGACGGTCTTCGGAGTCGGCCGCGCGCCAGAAGGGGAGGGGGTCGATGTTGAAGTCTTGCCGGTAATACTCGATGCCCTGTTCGGTCAACAGTTTGTCGATGTGATTGGTGAGCCATTCGCGGCAGGCAAGATCGCCGAGCTTGAGCAGTCCGCCGTCTTTTCCGCCGTGGACCCATTCGGGATGGGTGTCGGCAATCCACGTGGCGGGGTGGACGCGTTCCGGTTCAAACCAAACCATGGTGACTTTGCCATTCGCGCGCATGAAGTCGCTGAGTTCGCGAATGCCCTTGGGGAACCGTTGCGAGTCAACCTCCCACGTGCCCGTCTTGGGCCAGCCGACGTCGTCGCAGGGATACCAGCCCGCATCCTGCCACCAGCAATCGAAGGCCACCCCCGCGTCGAGATGTTTCTGAAGGAAGTCGCGCTCCTTCGAGGCCACGGTCATGAGGCCGGGATAGTAGTTGCCGTTGCAGAGCGAGCGCATGGTTTGCGGCGGTTTGCCGCCGGGCCACGGCAGGTTGTGCGCTACCATCCAGCGCCGCCACAGGTTCTGGGCGCGCATCCAATCGCCTTGGTAGGGCATGAGTACGACGAGGGGCGAGCGGACTTCCTCGCCTGGGTGCAGCGTGAAGTGGGTGAGTTCCTGGCCGCCGACGATGCGCAGACCGGATTCGGAGTCGCGCACGAAGCGAGTTGCCCATTGTCCCGGCCAGCCCAAGGCGTAGATGAGGCCGCGCCCTCCGCACTCGACGTTGAAGTAGGGAAAGGCCATCTGCGTGGGACGGCCGCCGGTATTGGCGATGCGCGTATCCGTGGCGGGGCCGAGGGGCGTATCGAAAGGTTGGTAGCTCAGCGGCGTGCAATCGTCGCCGCGAATCTGGTGCAGGACGTAGCCGGATTCGGGATCGCGACCCATGCGCAAGTCGATGGCGTTGATATCGGAGAGGATAGGAGAATCCTGCGCGCCGTCGTTTCTGAAGTAGAGCGTCCATTCAATGATGGGAAAGTCGTGGTACTCGATTCCCTTGCAGCGCACGAGAAGCCCGGTGGCGGGGTCGCTATAGGTGACGGTGTGCATGGTGCGGGCGCCGTGTCGCTCATCCGCGATGGTGTGGCTTGCGAATTGCTGTTTCCATTGGCCGAGGAATCCGCGCGACGAATTGCCTCCGTAGGTGAACGAGAAGACGGGGTCGCGGTTTTCCGGCAACAGATTGTCGGCGAGGATGGGGACATCGGTCAGGTGAAAGGAGGAGCCATCGTCACGCGTCACGACAGGGTTGAGCCAATCGGCCTGATCGCAGGAGATGCCATCGCCGGCCTCCGATACCAACAGCTCGAATTCCCGCGCGCCATTCAGCGGAACGGACACCGCCACGGCAGGCATGCCTTCGCGGAGGATCTCGGAGTGCCAGACTTCCGCGCCTCCAATGGCCACGGAGAAGACGACGCTGCCGCGTCCGCCGCTGGTTTGATCGTTGGAATCGACACCCACGAGCGCCTCGAACTTTTGGGCGGGTGTCGTCAGGTGGACAATCATGCGGCTGGGCGCGTGGCAGTAGAAACCGT
>JBHEKO010000437.1:0-3064 GCA_041859475.1 Candidatus Hydrogenedentales bacterium | reverse complement strand
GAAGCAGATGCTACCCAATGCACTGCTGAACGGAAAAACATTGTCGTCAACCAGGCGTGTGGGATAGCATGTCCGTATGGAAACCTTGAAAGAGATTTGGTCGTTCTTGCGTGTGCGCAAACGTTTCTGGCTCGCGCCCATAATTCTGACCTTGATGCTGTTGGGTCTCCTGATGCTGGCGGCGGGCGGGAGCGTCCTCTCTCCCTTTCTCTACATGTTCTAATTCCGATTCCCCGCGATCGCGCTTCCGCGCGTTACCACAGAGGCAGGCGGCAACCTTGCGGGGATTCGTTCCGGCAGTGCGTCTTGTCGCAAGGCCTCCCGACCCAGCCACACCCGGCGACCGAGGTTTCCCATCTGTACGTTGCCACCTCTCGCCAGTGCAACAAACGCGCCCTTATATATAGGAGGTATTACTCGGAGGACGAACCATGCCGATGCAATCCATGAAGCCCGATCCCAACCCGCAGCTCCGGGCTCCAGACGGTAGACACGCTCGGATACCCTTGAATCGTCAAATCGCAGGGGGGGTACCCCTGGAAAACACGCCCGTCCAACGAGGACACCCCCTTGTATCGTCAGATTTCAGGAGGGTACCCCCCCAGGGCAATACGCCGTGTCAGCGCGCGGACACCCCCTTGTATCGTCAAATCGCAGGGGTACCCCTCCGACTTCCGCTTTCGGTTCTTCTCGTGCTTCTCGTGGATGGGCCTATTTGGTGGAGACACCCACGCCCAGGCACGGCGAGTCGGGGCGCTGGCGGAAATCGCGGTTTGCGGCATCGGCGAATAGCGGTTGGGCGATGCGGCTGTGCGCGTCGCGCGAACATTCCGTCTGATAGCGGGCGAACTCGGACAATAGAAAGGAGCGGCCCCCGCCCCACTCGATGAGTCTTCCTGGGGTTGCCTTCCAGTAACAATTGTCGTCCAGGACGAACTTCTCCGCGTCGGCGGGGTCGATGCTCAGGCAGACGGCCGGGCCATAGCTGTCGCAGAAGAGGTTGTGGCGGACGTAGACGTTGCCCGGTTGCGTGCGGGGTTCGATCATCCAGGCCCACACGTGGTATCCCACCGGTTGCGGGTAAGGGTCGGTCGGACGAGGCGGGTTTTCTCCCTGCATGGCGAAGCCGCCGCCTGCGTTGATGCAGGTGTTGTGCTCGAAATAGACCTCGCGCGAGGGTTCGCGGGATTCGTAAGCGGCAAGGCCGCAGTCCACGAACAGGTTGTCGCGAAAGTAGATACACTCGGGGATATGCTTCGTCTCGCCGCCTTGGTGGGTGACCGCGGAGTCGTAGATGTTGTCGAAGAGACAACCTTCGACCGTTACGTCGCTCGCGCCGTCCCACAACTCGATGGCATTGCCGAAGCGCATCCGCCGCTCCGTATTCCATACTGCCCCGCCGATGAACCGGAACTCGCAGTTGCGGATGGTGATTTGCTTCGTGCCAACATCCTGGTAACCATGCACGCCGCTATTTTGAAAGCTGAGGTTTTCCAGGATGATGTGGTGCTGTCCACCGGCCAATCTGCGGTGGCTCCAGAGCACGCATTCAATACGCGTGTATGCCTGGCCGGGATTCGTGGGCGAGTGGAGATAGAGGACGCCGCCGCCTCGATGCTCGGAGCCGAAGCCGGTGTAGTGCCAATCGCCCGGTTGCCGCAGGTCCTCCATTTGCCACCGAAGGATACCGCAGGATTTCCCGTCGTTGAAGACAAGGTTGCAGACTTCGCTGGGTGGCGTCCCGGTCCAACGCCAGATGGATGGCCGTTCCTCGGTCCACTGCTCCGGGGCGCCCACGGGCACGGAACCAAGGAAGGCGGGCTTTGCACCCTCGCCGTACGCGCCATAGACGATCGGCGCCTGTTCGGTGCCGTTGCAGGTGTAGAGCATATCGCGGATGACGCTGCCTCGTTTGAAGAGCACCGTGTCGCCTCCGGTGAATGGACGCGCCGCGTAGGTCTTGATCGGCCGGGACGGAGCGAGACCGTCATTGGCATCGTCGCCGGCAACCGGATCGACGTGGTAGGTATTTCCTGGCGACGCGGCCGCCGCACGACTGGCTCCGAGGATGGCGCACACGGGCGCTGCCCCCATCCCCCGTAGAAACGTGCGCCGGTTCAGTGTCGGTTTCATCGGGATCTCCTTTCCGTTATCGGAGGTTCATCATGCTACTGAGGGATCTCGATGGCCCGCACAGCACCGTCGCGGGACGCATAGACGCAGACCGGCGGTTCCCCCATGGCCAGCGGAAGCGGTGAGGACGCAATCGCGCCTACGGCCCGGCGGTCTTTCCAAAGTACGTTGCCACTCGCGTCGATGGCCCAAACCTCATGCTCCCGCGTCGGCAACAGCACGAAGGCCCCGCGAGGCGTAACGACCGGTTGGGGCATGCCGTCGTTTTCGACGCCTAGCGACCAAAGCACGCGCATGTCCGCGCCCAGGCACGAAAGCGAATTGCCGTCGGATACCAGCAGTTCCTGCGTTCCGTCGCCCGTCATGTCGGCAAGGGCGATCCTCCGGGGAACGATGCGGTTTGGCGCCTGCCATTCCTCCTGGATGGCCCCGTCCGCAATGGCGAGATTCAGGATCTTGCCATTGCCCAGACCGGCCAGCACCCCCTGCTTTGTGGAAGCGTTGCCTCCGATCGCAATGGGGGCCGACACTGCGGGTTCGGGAAGCGTAGTATGCCACAGGATCGTGCCGTCCGCATTCACGGCCATACAGGCCGTACGCTCCGTCAGCGCGATCACGAGGTCCCGTTTCCCATCGGACTGCACCGTCGCAAGCGCTGTGATCTTGCCACCCGTTTTCACTTTCCAAAACTCCTGCCCATTGGAGAGCAGCGCCACGAGCTGTTCATCGGCCATCGCGAATACGAGTTCCTGTCCCGGAAATCCATGCAGATTGGCCGTGCAGGACGGCGCCGCCGTCACGGGGATGCCGATTTCTTCCTCGAACCGCAGCACGCCATCGGGTTTGTAGCAACGGAGCCAGCCTGCATCGTCCAGCACGGCAAGGTGCGAAGTCCCCGACCAGTGCCGAAACACGAGCGGCGGCACGGAAA
>JBHEKO010000290.1:0-4291 GCA_041859475.1 Candidatus Hydrogenedentales bacterium | reverse complement strand
CGGCGCTGGCCGCGCTGGTCGCCGGCCTGGCGCTGGCCTTCTTCCTTCCGGTGTGCACGCAGATACGGGAGAAGGCGCATCCTGCCGTGCCGAACGAAGAACGGTTTGGGTTGATCGAATCCGCGCGGCTCGCCCTCAAGAATCAACCTTTCCGATGCGTGTTCGGGGCCACTGCCTTGTTCTTGTACGGACTGAACGGGTTGCTTGTGCTGGTGCCGGTGTGGGTGCTCAGCTACCTGGGCCGAGACGAAGGATCGGTCACTCTGCTCATGCTGCCCTTCCTGCTTGTGAATCTCAGCTTCTTTTTTGTGTTCAATGCGTTTGCCGGCAAGTTCGGAAAATACAGGCTTATGCAAGTGACGTTTCTCGCGGGCGCCGCCGTCATTGCATCCATCGCCCTTGTGGGCGTATTTCCGTTCGGCAGCGAGTTCATGCAGACCGCAATCTTCATGTCCTTATTCGGCGTTCCCGCCGCGGGATTCATGGTGCTGCCGTTTGCAATCCTCGCCGACGTTGTCGACTACGACGAGAAAGTCACGGGCCGCCGCCGGGAAGCCTTGTTCGTCGGCGGACAGGGTGTCGCACAGAAGCTGATGATTGGCCTCTCCGTGCTGAGCTTCACCATCGTCCCCTATCTCGGGAGCGACGGTTCCAGGATTCTCCGCGAAGGCGGGGCGCTGGAGATCAGCGGCGTCTACACGCCCAGCGACGGAGTCGCGGTTGCCGCGGACCCCACGCAGGCGAAACGCACGTTCGTGCCTGGCGCGATCTATATCGTGCCTCGACCCGCCTCGCTCGCAGCCCCATGGAAATTGACCGGACCCGAAGGGCTTGTGCGCGAGGGCAAAGGCGTGGCCGATCTGACGGATATGCCGTCCGGAAAGTACGCCATCGAGTGGCTCGAAACGCAGGGCTGGACAAACCCCGAGCCGGGCAAACAACCGACGCCGTTCGGCCTGAAACTGATGGCCATTCTCTGCGGGCTGGCGTGTGTGTGCAGTTTCCTCGTGTTTCTCCGGTATCCGATCCGCGAGAAGGACGGGAAAGCCTATTTCGTCGGGCAGACGTGATAATGTGGATTGGATGGAAGCATCAGACGAGAATAGTCAATATGAACGAAATTCTCTTCGTACCGCCGGCTTCCAGCCGGGCCTTTGGGGCTTGAACCGCGGCAATAGATGCGCATGAATAATCGAACAAGAGGCGCTATGGATCGGACCTATCGCTACTATCGTGAGGCGTTTGCCGGACGGGTGATGCCCTTCGCATTCGTGGACCTCGACCTGTTCGACGCCAACGTGAAGGACATCGCGAAGCGCGCGGGCAACCGCACGATCCGCATCGCCTCGAAATCGGTGCGGTCCATCCCCCTGCTCGAACGCATCCTGGCGGCGAACCCCATCTACCGCGGCATCATGTCCTACAGCGTGCGCGAAGCCGTCTTCCTCAGCCAGCAAGGATTCGACGATATCCTCATCGCCTACCCCGCATGGCGCGAGGCGGACGATCTGGCCTTCGCCGAAGAACTCCGGCGTGGTAAACGCATCGTGTGCATGGTGGACTGCGCGGACCACGTGCGGCACTTGGAGAAAGTCGGCGCGGAGTTTCGCGTTATCGTCCCCGTGTGCATCGACATCGACATGTCCACCCAGTTTCCTGGGCTCTATTTCGGTGTGCGTCGCTCGCCCATCACGACCCCCGAACAAGCCGTCGCGCTCTGCCGGGAGATCAAAGGAAGCAAATGCCTGCGGCTCCAAGGGCTGATGGGCTACGAGGCGCAAATCGCCGGGCTTCCCGATAACGTCCCCGGCAGCGGCGTGAAGAATGCCGTGGTCCGATTTCTAAAGCAGCGCTCATTGCGCGAAGTGAGCGAACGCAGGACGCGTATCGTCGAAGCGATTCGGAACGACGGGTTCGAGTTGCCGTTTGTGAACGGCGGCGGCACGGGGAGTATCGAATCGACCATCGCCGAGCCGCACGTGACCGAGGTGACCGTTGGCTCCGGGTTTTTCTCGCCGCTGCTGTTCGACTGGTACCAGGGTTTCCACCACTCGCCTGCCGTTGGCTACGCCATCGAGATCACGCGAAAACCCTGCCCGAACATCTACACCTGCCACGGCGGCGGGTATGTCGCCTCCGGCGCCGGCAAGGAAAAACAGCCCCGGCCCTACCTTCCCGCCGGCGCGCGGCTATTGCCCGCCGAAGGCGCAGGCGAAGTGCAGACTCCTGTATATTACCACGGCTCCGAAACGCTCAATCTCGGCGACCCCATCTTCATGCGCTACAGCAAAGCCGGCGAAATGTGCGAACGCTTCAATGTCCTCCTCGCCGTCTCCGAGGGAAAGGTCGTCGACGAACTCCCCACCTACCGCGGCGAGGGGCAGGTGTTTCTGTAGACGCTAAGGCGGCGATTTCGTACGGTGAATTCCCTGTAGTCAATTCGACGGCTGAACGCAGTTGTCTGACTGCTTACCATCTTCTATTCCAGCCTCAAGAAATCCAGAGTCGTGCGCTAGCCGCCAGCCGCCACACTGAGCCATCCCAATTCAACAATACAAAATCACCTGAACCGCCCAATCGGCCCGATTGCCCGGCTCCAAACAGCAGTGCTTGTTTGCCATCCTTGCTGAATCCGACCTGGGACACGTGCAGCAATCCGACACTGCCTGGATAACGGCTTTTCAGAGTATCCCACCCCTTTGCGTTGTCCGCGGCGAAGATCTCCTGTAGTTGCTTGCCCGGCACGAGAATTACGTTCAGGTCTTTCGGGAATTCGTTGCCCAACGTTACAGACTCTTTGTTCTTGAGCAAGAAATCGTCGATTGTGTCTTGTCGTAGGCCCGCAAGCTGATTGCGAACTTCATCGCTTGGCGGCTTGCTCCACGTTGCCGTTTCCGCAACGACAAGATGCGAGGGCGATATCTGGATTCCGTGGCGAAGAACGGCCGCGTACACTTGATACGGATCGGAACGCCCATCGTTGCTTCCGCAACTGCCGAAGGCGAAGGCGAACAGGAGTACGAGTGGCAACGCACAGATTCTCATGAGTCTCCTCCTCGATCAACTGCGTCGGGCATTAGCAGGCTAGCATGTATGCAAAAGGGTAACACCGCGGTCTGCGTGAAGCGAATTGAGTATGTGCGATTCCGGTCGCACACGAGCTTGGGAAGCCGTTCGGGCTCATCTGGATGGATGCGAAGACTCCTACGGGTGAGAAGAGGCCTTCCGTCGAAGTTCCCGTGCCGGATTTCTTCGCGGCTGGAGGACATCCGTCCGTTGCGTATTGGTAACAGGCGGAACCGCGCGCACTGTTCCCAGCCTTGCCCCGTTTGGCGGAGCGCGCACCGGTGAGGAAGTATGGGGAAGTGTAGTTCCTCGATAGATGCCGTATACATGGACTACTCTCGCGAATTGCAATGGTTTTGCCGGAAAGGCATAGTTGTAGTGTCCAAACGAAAGGGGCAAGTGCCATGAGAACATATCGTCTGGCCGCCGTAATTGAAAAGGACGAAGACGGCTATTACGCGTTCTGTCCGGAGTTGCAGGGCTGCTACACAAGCGGAGAGACGTTTGAGGAGGCCCGTGCAAACATCGCGGATGCTATCCGTTTGCATATTGAGGATCGTCTGGCCGCGGGAGAAGTGATTCGTGTCTCGGATAGCATCAATCTCACCACGGTCGAGGTCGCGGTGTGAGTGAGCGAATTCCGTCCATCACTGCCAAGGAGATTATCCGAATCCTTGAACGCCGTGGGTTTTCCCTAGCACGATCTTCTGGCAGTCATCATATCTATAAGGACGCTAAGGGGCGACGCGTCACAGTGGCTGTTCACTCGGGTAAGGCGCTTCATCCCAAGACGCTCCAGAGTATTTTGCGAGACATAGATTTGACGGTGGAAGGCCTCAGGAAGGAACTCGGACGTTAGTCGAATGCCATTTCAGTCGATTCCGCGTGATTGCAGCAACACCCAATAAGGGCACAAAGATGGCAAGAACCTTCGTGGCAGTCCTATTCACATTGGCGTTTAGTTTTGCAGCGAAATCACAAATATCCGAGACGTTGCCGCCTGCCTCATCTCCCTATGCTGTTCGCGCCTTTGGCGCGGTGGGCGACGGCGTTGCGAAGGACACGGCGGCGGTGCAGAAGGCGATTGATGCGTGCGCGCAAGCCGGGGGCGGGACGGTGTATTTCGCGCCCGGCGCGTATCTGTGCGGCAGTCTGCACCTGCGGAGCAACGTGACGCTGCACCTCGACACGGCGGCGGTTATCAAGGGCAGCCGCGACATCGCCG
>JBHEKO010000160.1:0-5720 GCA_041859475.1 Candidatus Hydrogenedentales bacterium | reverse complement strand
CAGCACGCAGGCCCAGGCGGCGGCCATGACATTGGTGATGCCGCCATGCTGCGCCGACACCAGCACCGTGGGGCCGTGGTTCATCAGGCGCCAGGACTTGTCGAGGGGGACGGGGGTGAAGTGGGCGGGGGTCATGGGGGGTGACTTTAGCTCTACCCGTTACGCGTGCAGGCGGGTCACGCATCGTTCCATTTCGCGCGGATGTCGAAACCCACCTTGGCTGCGGGCCACCGACAACACAAATGCCTTGGCCGAGTAGACATAAGCCTTCTCGGTCTGTAGGCTGTCGTGCAGGTAGCGAACCCGTTCGCGCACCTGATTGAGCAGGTTGACGGACCGGGTAGGAACCCAGTCAGGTTCGCCGGACTTGTTACACCTGTTCATACATCCAGTATGATGCGTTACGGGTTTGATTTCAAACGCTTCTTGGGATGTCATGCGACCTTGTTTGACGACCACAGTTGTGGGTATCCGGTGTTTGGTCAGATAAGCCACAGGTTAGCCACTTCCGTAGGGAGGCCACATGGGTCTTGGAGAATGGTTCAGTACCTTCTGTTCAAAACTTCAAGTTGGGGATGGCGGAACGATTTCGCAACGATACAAGAACATAACGAAGCGACTGAACACCGACTTCTGGAATACGACTTCCGACACGTCCCACAGTTTGTATGTCGGGTCGTATGGCAGAAACACCGCCATACAAGGTTTCAGTGACCTCGACATGATTTTTCAGTTGCCGTATTCGGAGTATGAGAAGTACAACAACTACTCGGGAAATGGACAGTCCGCGTTATTGCAAGCCGTTAAGCAATCTATCGAGAAGACGTATTCAACGACAAGCATCAGAGCCGATGGTCAAGTAATCGTTGTCCCGTTTACTGACGGCATTTCATTTGAAGTTGTCCCCGCGTTTATAAACAAGAATGACAGCTTCACTTTTCCCAATTCAAACAATGGTGGCAGTTGGCAGGTCACAAACCCCAAGCCTGAAATCCAAGCAATAAGGGATCGCAATGTTTCCTGCAACGGGAATCTTGTGCAGTTATGCCGTATAGCACGGGCATGGAAGCGCAAATGGGACGTTCCTATTGGTGGGCTGTTGATCGATACTCTCGCTTATCAGTTTATTGATGGATGGCAATACAAGGACAAGTCCTACCTGTACTACGACTACATGTGTAGGGACTTCTTCAAATGGATGTCAGAGCAGGATTCAGAGCAGGAGTACTGGAAGGCTCCGGGAAGCGGGCAATACGTGTATGGGAAGGGGCTGTTTCAGTACAAAGCCAAACGTTGCTACAACATTTCACTAGAAGCAATCGCCCACGAGACTGCGACACCCAAGCAAGAATGGTCCGCAAAGCAGAAATGGAGGGATATCTTTGGAACAAACTTTCCAGACTAACGACACGCCAGAATCACGGCATGTCCTCGAAGGCCAACTCAGGGAGTGCTATGGGAGAGTCGTCTACTCTCACAAAACGCATGAAAAATGCGCGGACATTCTCCTTGCTCGCCTATCTACCATTAAGCTTTGGCAAATACTTCTGTCGGCCTTAACCACGGGCAGCTTTATAACGACGTTCTTCGGCTCCGGGAATGTTGGGGCAGCAGTGGGTGTCGTGCTGTCGACAACGCTATTGGTGCTAAACGCCTACACCAAGAATTACGACCTAGGAGAGCTTGCGCAGAAACACAAACAGGCAGCCAACGACATCTGGCTAATTCGAGAGCAGTATTTATCGCTCTTGGTCGATCTGGCCATGGGGCAGAAGCCGCTGGAGGCTCTTCAGGAAGAACGAGACAAACTGCTGGCTTCCCTACATAACGTATACGCCGGTTCCCCTAGCACCACTTACGCAGCGTACCGGAAAGCGCAGGAAGCGCTGAAGCGGAATGAAGATATGACATTCTCCGATCAAGAAATTGACTCATTTCTGCCGCGGGAGCTAAAACGTGGCTAACCCGGCAGTCAACCGGACCTTCGCGAAAAGCCGCGCAGGCCGGTTACTTCCGTTAGGCCACACAAACCGATCCCACGGTACTCTCCGCCGCGGCGACCGCAGCACTGAATGGCAGCCCTTTCATAACAGACTCCATGTAGCCCCAATCTGGGCTACCTTCGGGCGTCACAGGCAACCGAACGCTGGTTGTCTTCATTCTCGCAAGAGTCCACTTGTAGCCATAGGTGAAGCGCGATCTTCCATGCCTAATCACTGCAGCGATAAATAGCTGAACCCAGCGGGACATACGGTACTTCGGGACAAGAACGTTCACGTCATCGCACGCGAAAAAGTCGTCATCCTGATAGAACGCATTCCCAACACTATTTCCGTTGTACACAACCGTCAAGGTGCCGGCAGGGAAAGACGCCGGAAGATCGGCGAGGTCAGTGATCCCATTATTCTTCTCACTTGCGCCCACGAACCGAGTCGAACCCGACACGCGATCGGCCTTCGTCACTCGGCGTCCCTTTTTGACATCAAACAGGTCTCCAATCAGAAAGTCCTTCCACCCCGGTCCCGTTGGTTCTCGAAGCTCTACCGACTTTGCTGCCGCCTTCGCAAGACCGTCATGACTTGGGAGCTGCGCAGCCAAAACCCAATCAGGCACTTCGCTTGGAACAAGCAATGAGCCAAGAGTTCTGTTTGCTTGGCGGCCATACGAGAATCGATATCTGTTCTCCCATATGCACCGAGCCCACCAAAGCTTCTCTCCGATCGTCATCGATTGATTCTTAGGAGTAAGAATCATCACATCGCGGCCGCAAACAAAGGGCTCCGGCTGAACGAACGTGGAGAGAACCCCGTTGCCGCCCAACGCAACGGACAACTCCCCAGCGAATGCCGGCGTGGCGGCGGTAAGCACACGAGCCGTAACTCCGTTGTTCCCCATTGCCCTGGAAACGAAATTGACCCCATTCGGAGGGTCCACTTGTTCCAGGGCATTCAACTCAAGAGAATGTCCGTACCTAAGGTCGAACAGATCACAGAGGCGCCTACTCACTCTTCCTCTCCACCCATGTCCTGCACTCCGCGCAAAAGGAAGAGCGCATGATCAAGCAGAGCCCTCTCGAGATCTTTCTGCGTCAAGGTTGAATAGTCCGTTTCCATGTATGCCTCCGCGACCCACTCATCTTCCGGTCCTACTTTGGCGGTAACCGACTCACCTGGATGAACCTCACGGTTCCGCCAAGCCTCAATCCACCGATCACGAGTCGATTCCCAACTTCCATCTCGGTCTACACGACCGAGATTCTTCACCTTGGTAAAGCCGTCCTCCCGCCAGTACCCAAACCATGACTTCTTGTTTGATGTCTTGTGCGGAACTCCAGCAGTGAAGACCATGATGCACGTGACGACCCCAACGGGATAGAACACCTCAGGTGGCATTGACATCACCCCCTCCAGCGTATGCTTCTCCATAATCGTGCGCTTCTCAATTGAAGGCGCAGTAGCACACGACATTGGAACAATCGCCACGCCCGTTCCGCCCTTCTGCAGGGCGTCGAGCATATGGTCCACGAATCGAAGTTCCGAGAGATCCTCCTTTGATTTCGCATACGGCGGATTTATGAGTCCGATGTTTGGCTTGTGACCCTTGACCGCCTTAGTGATCGCAGCATCAAAGCAGGAGCCCTGATACAGATTGGCCTTGCCATCGCCTCGGAGGATCATGTTCGACGCCGCC
The DNA here is from genome assembly GCA_041859475.1 of Candidatus Hydrogenedentales bacterium. GTDB lineage: Bacteria > Hydrogenedentota > Hydrogenedentia > Hydrogenedentales > SLHB01 > JAIBAQ01. Next base: position 2,030 of record JBHEKO010000160.1, on the reverse strand, counting down.
AGCGCATACATCCCCGCTCGTTGCTCGACCCCGATGAGCCGCTGTTTCTTTATCGAATCAATCTCGGCCTGCGTTGATGCCGTCTTCGCCATCTGAACCATCGCAGAGATCAGGAAGCCAGCCGTCCCCGCACATGTATCAACGACGATGTCGTCCTTGGTGACGTTAGCGATTAGCGCAAACAACTCGGTAACGTGCTTAGGAGTGAGCACGATTCCGAGTCCCTTCCCGTCTCCGCCGGTGTACTTCAGGAACTCGCCGTAGAACTGACCGACAACATCAAAGTCATGGTAGATCGTCAAGAACGGCAGCACCCGATCAGCCAGCGATCTCACGATTTCGTTCAATAGACCCTTTGGATATCCCTTCGTGGGTTTCCTTAGCTCCGGTTGAACCTCGATATTCGTAAATGGCTGAGTCATGTTGTCGACCTTTGCCACCGGAAGCCTGGCCTTGGTTATCTCTTTCTTGATGGTCTGCATCCAGAAAGCAGGCAACTCATCCGCAGGATACTTGTCATAGGTTTCTCGAAACACATCATTGCCAAGCGCGATCAGCGTGCCAGCAACGGCAAGAGGCTTCTCCTGCTCGCTCATCTCCGCCTCGTCACGCATGAACTCATGCATCTCCATCGAGAACTGGATCAAGTCCCGTGTTCGCCGGCTCTGCACCGCCGGATCAAAAGACGCTGCTGCAATTAGATCCGACAGCGGAACGAGTTCAGTTATGTCCGCGCCCGTCGGAGCCCGCAGAGGTCTCGCTTCAGCCTCACCTTTCGGGATGAGAAGGAATGTCCAACGGTTAGCCTTCTTGCTTCCTGACACTGCAACCACAATGGTGGTGTAACTTGGAGCGAGATACCTAGCGTAATGAAGGGCTCCATCAACAGCGTACTCAACGGGCTTGTCGCGCGCCGGCGATTCATGAAAGCGCGGTTCCGCTTTGCACTCGACAATTACCGCCATGTCCGGCGTTCCCGGCGCAGTGATGATGAACTCCGGGTAGCCGCGCCCGCCCTTGCCACCCTTCCCCGCCTTGATAAGCGCAGCACGTATAGCTTCTACGGTCGATTGCTGCTTTTCTACAACAACGGCGTCTGGATCGTCATAGAAGCCATGCTTGCGTAGAAGCGCGTCGACCATATCCTCCGTTACTCTCTCGTTCGCCATCTTTTCCCTTTTACCTCGGTAAGCAAGGTGTCTGAGTTACTGATTCTTGCAGAACAGTCCCGCGCACACGCTGGGAGCCCCCCCGCGCGGCCTAACGCCTCGCTCAAGCTGACCCCTACGGCAGCTTAGCTCGAACGTTGAAAGGCTGCTTACCGATTTGACGGCCGACTGCTCCTGGCCGTGAGGGTGAGTTCGATGTGTAATCGCCGGCGGACCACGCCCGCTGCAAACCGACCGATCAAACCACCTGCCATCAAGGTCTGGGGCTTCTTCAGTCGATTGCGGCTATCGCTCCTAACCCATCACCAACCCCATCGCCCCGCCCTACACCCCTGTCACCCGCACCGCGCAGTACTTCAGCTCCGGAATCTTGCCGAACGGGTCGAGCGCGGCGTTGGTCAGCAGGTTGGCGGCGGCTTCCACGTAGGCAAACGGAATGAACACCGTGCCCGGCGGCGTGCCGTCGTCCTGCCGCGCTGTCAGCACCACTTCTCCGCGCCGGGAGGCCACGCGCACCGCATCGCCGGGCGCCAGGCCCAGGCGGGCGAGGTCGTCGCCGTGCAGGCTGGCGGTGGGCGCGGGCTCCAGCGCATCGAGCACGCCGCTGCGCCGGGTCATGCTGCCGGTGTGCCAATGCTCCAGCTGGCGGCCGGTGATGAGCACCATGGGGTAGTCGGCATCGGGCCGCTCGTTGGCGGGGATGATGTCGGCCGGCACCAGCTTCACGCGCCCGTCGGGCGTGGGGAAGTGGTCGTGGAAGACGATGGGCTGCCCGGGGTCTTCGGCGCTCAGACAGGGGTAGGTGACGGCGCCTTCGCGCACCAGGCGCGGCCAGGTGATGCCTTCGATGGCGGTGTGCAT
>JBHEKO010000065.1:0-4579 GCA_041859475.1 Candidatus Hydrogenedentales bacterium | reverse complement strand
GGCGCCATATGACTCCGCGCACTATGGAAGTGATCGAGCGCGCGAACAACGGGATCGTCCAAGACCGTGACCGACGCCATACCAGGAGCTCCTGCGTTTCGGGCATTATACCGATTGTCGAGGGGACCGCAAGAGGGGAGTCAAGGGCGTCAGGCTTGACACTTCCTGTTGATTGAATTCTTGCCACTTCCGCAATACTGTACGCTGTGCTACGAGGTGCTTGAGGTAAGCCCATGAGTCAGGAATCGTCATTGATGTCTTTTGTCAGTGTTTCTCCACAATGCGTGGCATGCGAGGGCGCGATGCGCATTTTTGGAAGTCGTTTGGGATACACCTATTTTCGGTGTAATTCGTGTGGCAGCCTGCAACTCGAACCGTTGCCAACCAAGAGTGAGCTTTTGCTTGCCTATGGAAAAGAGTACGCCTCTGACGGCCATTGCGACACCGATGCCGAAGTACGGCGTGGGACGGCGAATCCCTACTACCGGGCCATCGTCGACGCGTTCGCGAGGCACGACGGAAAGGGTCCCGTCCTTGATCACGGAGCGGGATGGGGAGGCATGTGTGAACTCTTGCTGGAAAGAGGCTACGAGTGCAAGGGGGTTGAGCCTTCGGAGACGATGGCGGCCCATTGCGTGAAGCTCGGCCTGCCCGTGCGTCACGGCGATTTCTGGGTCGCCGATGATGGCCCCTATGGAGGCATTCTCATGTCGGCGGTCTTCGAGCATCTTGTTGAACACGATGCGTGGCTGCGCCGGGCGAGCAAAGTCCTTGCGCCAAATGGACTTATTGTCTCCATGCAGCCTACGGCGCAGTTCGGGGCATTTTTTGCACAGGCGCTTCGATTAGGGATTCGCCGACTACCCCTGCCACAGCTTCACCAAGTCTTTTGCCCCCCATGGCACACGGTCCTATTTTCCATCGAAGGGATGCGCCGCCTCTTCAACCGATACGGCTTTGACGTGGAGGCCGTATACCCCGGCCCTCAGGGGAGAAGCTCCGGCCTGACAGGAATCGCCCAGCGGCTTCTTGAGGCTGCAAACCGAATTGGCTGGCCAATCTTCGGAGTGCGCTGGCCGCTACTCATTTGCCACATCTTCGTGCTGCGGAAGCGCGACAAATCGTAGGGGCTTCATCTGTTCTCGGATCGCGGTCCGTCGTGATAGCGAGAACTTCTCAAGACAATGGCTGGAAATGGTGGAAGGGCGAAAGACAAGGGGCGGGCATGCCTTCCAGCATTCCCGCCCCAAATATCGTCACTGGCGTTCGGTTATGGAACGCCTACCCGATATTAATCGTAGGGGATAATCGCGAAACCAAACGCAGTCTGAGCGGTTCTCGTGGTCACGAACACACGACCGGAGATATCTCCAGCGGTGCCCGGGAACAGGATCTGTGCCCAACCCACGCCAGCGGTTGACGCTGCAACATTGTTCGCCTCAGCAGGGTCGGTCGCGGCAGGACGCCAAGATATGACTGACTTAGCAGGCATATTGTAGGTCGACGTGCCGGCTGTAGCTCCAGCCAACGAATAGTAGTTGACAGTGATGACCTTCGCCGCCGCTGCGCCGTTGGTGATCGAAATGAACGTAGCGTTATCACCGCCGCCGACAGGGAAGAACGAAGCGTTCACATTGCCACCACCGTCGTTAAACTGGGGAATGTTGATCGTGCCCGCAATCGCGGCCATCGCACCAAACGCCAGAACTACTGCTGCAATAGTTAAACTCTTCTTCATATTATTGATTCACCTCCTTCCCATAAAAAAACTGCATACCAGGCTTATAGGAGCAGAAAATGAGATAATTCCGGTTGCTTCGAAAAATAACTACACCCCTTCTTCCCCGAAGTAACATTTCAGTGCAGCACTCATTCGCAACCTAGAATGCCTCTCCCTGCTTTCCCCAAGTAGCCAAGCGCCCCTAAGGGAACGCCATGCAGAGTTACGACTCACCCTGAATCTAACACAGCGAACGGGATGTGTCAAGCTTTTCGAGTGCCGGTGAATAGTCATTGGGCATATTTTCAATTTGCAGAAAGTCAACGAAGTAAGCTATAAATACTTATATTTCAATTATTTACAGTCTTGTCGTTGCAATGTAATTACCAGTAAGGACATAGCGCGGGGTCCGCATGCTACCTCGTGAACAGAGTCAAATGACGCGAATCCATTGCGGTTGGGCATAGAAAGACCAGATCAATGCGCCGCATTCCGTTCTCCGGACCGGGCAGCGAGATGTTAATCGTCTCACTTGGTTTGGTCGGGTCGAAGGGATACTCCAATTGAGAGGACGCAAGGTATCCCGTTTCAGGGTTCCATGCGTCGGCAGGAACAAAGACAACGGACCCCAAATCCGCATATGCGTCAGGCAGATTGTCCGTATTCTGCGCGCTGACAACGAACTTGCCGCTCTGCGTGATATCAAGAGTACCCACATGCCGCCACTCCCATTGAGCTGGTCCGGTGGGGGTTAAGGGCAAGACGGCGCCGATGCTTGTCTCCGCGGTTCCAGTCTCTTGGGATTGCCAAGCGAAGCGCAGCATCGCGCGTGACAGATTGTGGTCCGAGACCTCGTGCCAGAGTCGCGCAATGACTGCGTATGAACCTGGCGGAAGATTCAATGGCGCGTATATTCGCGCGATAGCGCTGGTATTGTGGGAAAGGTGGGCAGCAATCGCGACGGGAATCAAAGGATCGAGAAAGTGCGGGTCTTGGTGCACGACGGGATACCAACTGTCAGTTTCGGGCTGTTCCCGCACATAGGAAAGGGGGGAGACGACGTCGGCGGACTCAAAGACTTGGCACAGGACTGAGCTATGGGGCTGGATCGAACGTATTCCTTCGATGGAGACCTGTATGCCTCCTTCCGCTGGCACGATGTCAATGGCATCCGTGGTTACCGAGAAACGCCGGCTAAGTTCTGCTCCGGATGCGGTACTGACTGTCCCAGAGCCCGACGAACCGACACCCACGCCATGGGTCGTGTCGGCCTCGCTAAGGTAGCTGGGCACACTGAAGTCACCAAAGTCGGCCAAACGCGCGATTCGCCGCGGGGCGCTGTAATCGACATTGAGATCGTACAGGTATAGGGTGACCCCGAAATAGGGCATGCGCTCGATTCGCGTGGCGTGCAGGTCGAGCCATTCGGTGTACAAGCGGGCGTTTGGCGGAAGGTCGAACGGTTCCCACCAGGAAACAATTAGCCAGATTCGTTTTGCGTTGGCGGCGATCTCGTCGAGGCGTTCCGGCATCGCACCTACGTGCTCCCACACGGACGGATTCGGGAAACTCTGAACGAGCCCCTCTTGGTCGTGTTTCGTAAACCCCGCGACGCGGTGATCGGCCTGTGGCAAGTAGTAGAAGCGGTTGGACAACAGCGTTACGTGGCTGAAATGCACGACCACGTCCCCGGGCGCCAAGTTTGCCTTGATGTGCGCGGCGACAGATGCATTGTCCACTCGGTAGCGAACGCCCAGTCTGTGGCTCGGCGAGGGGTGAAGCCGCTGCGCGTAGAGATCCGCGAGGCAAGGAAGGGTTAAGACGCAAATCGCAGTCAGCACCGCAGCCCTGCCCCAGCGAGGTGGAATAGCCGCTATGGCCGAGGAGATCAGAATCGTGAACGTAACGGCTGAAAAGATGAACAGACGGTGCTCGTAATAGGAAAACGTGCGCGTCTGCCAGATGATAAGGTTCGCGGCCATCGGAACGGTCGAGAGCGCGAGGAGGATGAGCAGACTGTCTGAACTCCTCCGCATGACGACGACGCCGGCGATCGTCAAAAGGGCGGCCATCGCGAACAGTCCGTAGTATGCGGTAACGTTTGGGCTGAATCCCGCGAAGAAACTTTTGAAGGTGACGAAGCCCGTCGTGAACGTCAAAGGAGGGTACCAGCTCACGGTGGCGCGCGTGGTGATCTCGTTGACGGCAAGACCTTGGCGAATCGCGGGGAACGCCAGTGCGATTACGCCGATTTGCGAAATTGTCCAGTGAGGAAGCTTGCGCCAGTGGGTGCGTAGCGTCAACACGTAGGCGACGTTGAAAGCAACGACTACCCAGGCGGAAAAGAAGTGATTGTAGAGCGAAGCCGTGAGGAAGAGCGTCAGGCCGGCCCAATATCGCAGGCGGTTCTGCTCCAAGGCATGGATCATGCACCAGAGTGCGCACAGGGCCAGCAGCACATGGGAGGCGTAGGGACGCAGTTCCTGAGCATAATACACTTGGAGAGGCGAAATGGCGACCAGAAACGTGGCTATGAATGCTGTGTTTGTTTGGCGCGTGCATAGCCTTGTCGTCAAGAACGTCATGGGCAAACATGCGACGCTTAATGTCCAGGGCAGCAAGCGGACCAGGAAATCGGACGCGTAAGTCCCTTGCTCGACTCCCGTGAGGCATTTGGCAAGGCCAAACCAGATCCATGTGAGTAGCGGAAGCAGGGGAGGTTCGGTGCCCCACTCGGAATCGAAAAGGCGGGAAGGTGTGTGAATGAGACTGGCAATGTAGAACGTTGCGCCTTCGTCATACCAAAGGCTTTCGGCAGCCAGACGGTAGATGCGAAGCGCCGCTCCAAGCAGGACGATC